>JBAYGL010000053.1:0-17277 GCA_041666725.1 Limisphaerales bacterium | reverse complement strand
CTGGCGGAGCAGCCCGCCGCCCTGGCCGCAGAGGTCCGGCGACGGATCACGACGAAGCCGGCGGCTGACTCGCTTCAACTTGGGGCGAACTATTTCGTAAAGACGATCCGAAGCGCCAAATTCAAGGACTTGGACAGTTACCTCGCCTACGATGCCGTGGCGCGTATTTACTACGATCCGGTCTGGCGGGCGGCACACCGGATCAAACGGTCCCTGTCACGCCGGCGTCGCTGAGGGACTGATGAGAGGTCAATCACCGGCTCGCTGCCGCCTGAGACGCCGCGTGTAGAATTTGTAAAGCTGTCGTTTCCAAAACGACGGACGGATGCCGGGGTAGTGCCGGAGCAGCTTCGGCAGCACCTGCAGCTGGAACCGCCCCAGCGGGAGTTTGTGCCACACCAGCCGGTTGCAGCCGTCGAGGACGAGCGTGCCGTCGTAAAGCTGGAAGAGCGTGAGCCGATACTTCGAGTCATCCCGCATGGCGGCCGGGGAATTGTCCGGAATGTTGAATCGTGCGTAGTCTTTTGCCGCCACGAAGATTGCGTTCTTGTCCGTGATGCAAATGAGTTCGTAGCCCTTCGATTTTCCCAGCTTGGCCAGGGCGGCCAGCGAATTGCCCTGGTTGAGGCTCATGTCCCTTGGCTGCACAAACTCAATCGTATCCGGGATTGCCGGATTGAATTCGATGATGACCACGCGGGGCCGGTAGCGGACAACAGAATCCCAGAAGTGATAGTCGTTGCCGTCCACGTCAATTGAGAGCAGGGCGAAGTCCTCCGGAATCGGCGTCCGCGCCAGGATGCTGTCCAGGGAGCCGGGACCGGTGAACTGCACATACTCGTTGAAACTGTGAACGCGTGGAGTGTCCCGAAAGCGCGCCAGCAAGTCCTGAAAGCGCGCGGTGTCCGCCTCGATGTAGACCCCGGACCAGCCATGATTCACCACCAGGTTCCAAGTGTTGCTCAAGTGCTTGCCGTCCCAGGCACCGAACTCGACCGCCCAGCCATTCTCCACCCCAAGGATGGAGAAAATCTTTTCTAGCACGCCGTCTTCGCCCGCCTTCGATGCCTCGTTCCGGGCATGCTTCATCAACCAGTTGTTCTTCGCGCGCGGGTCGGCGGGACTGTTCAGCTCTGTTTCAGACATGAGGCAAGTCTGGTTAATTGCCTTGCGCCACGCAAGCCGGCGCCGGCTTCCGCGCGAGAAACAGGGCGCGTTTCATTCGCTGGTGCAGGGGCGGCCAGACCGCCAGCGCCAGCTTCTCACCGAGCCGCAGGATGCCGCCGCCGAAATAAAGATTCTCGCCTCCCCGGATGCGGTGCAGCTCGAAGCCCGCCTCCTTCAGGAAGCCCGACACCTCTGCGACTGGATACCAGTGGTCGTCCACCGGCTGGTAACGACGCCGGCGGGCGTTGTATTCCTCGTAACGGAACCAGTCGCGGTTTGGCACGGTCATCAGAAGCCAGCCGCCGGGCTTCAGGATGCGACCCACCTGGCACAGCGCTGTGACCGGCTGTCCGAGATGTTCCAGCACCTCGGTCATCACCACGGCGTCGAACTGGCCGTCCTTGAACGCCAGATTCTCCGCGTCGCCGGTGATGACTTGCGCTCCAGGCACGTTCTGCTTCGCGATTTCGACCAGCTTGGGGGAGATGTCGAGTCCGTGCAGTTCCGCCTGCGGCAGTGCGGCCCGGAATTCGGCGAGCAGCCTGCCCTGTCCGCAACCAACATCCAGCAGCACAGTGTCCGGGGCGAGTTGCGGCGCGAGCAACCGGCGGCAAAGCCGGTAGAACTTCGGCGACATGGACAGCTTGTCAGCGATCTGATCGTAGCCGGCGGCGATCTCGGTTTTGGAAAGGGGTTCGGCCATGTTCAGCGGCTCATTGCGCAGGCCCGGCAGGCTTCGTGTAGTGAAGGCGTTTTTGAACGTAAGGCGTCAACTGCGCGGCCTGCCGGGCAATCGCGCCGGCCGCACCCGGGCGGCCGTAGATGGTCGAGGGCGCGTAGCGGCCATGCGCCAGCTGCGAGCGCACCGCCGCCTCGATCTCGCCGGCCCGCGGCTCCACGCGCCGCACGGAGGGCGACCACTCGCGGCCATCCTGCCGCGAGCCCACGAGAACCACCGGCGTGCCCAGGAAGGATGTCTCGCGCACAAAGGAAGACGAGTTCCCGATGCAGCATGCCGCGTTCTTCAACAGCGGCAGGTAGACTTCCGGCTCCAGGTTCTTGTAGGCGTGCAGCGGGAAGTCGCGGTGGAACTCCCGGAAGCGCCGGATTGCCTTCGAGATGCGATCGGAGCCGGCATCGATGTTGGGCCAGAGCAGCACCGTTTGCGTGCCGAGTTTTTCCACGACGGTCAGCACTTCCTTCATCTGATCCTCCTGGTGGCCGTAGTCGGTTGTCACCGGATGAAAAAGCACCAGCAGGAAAGGCTTCGCAAAATCAATCGGCATGCCCACGCCGTAACGTGTGAGAGCGTCGGCGGGCAGCTCCCTTGTCGCCTCGGCCACCACGTCGCAGGACGGGCAGCCCAGCGGGAAGACCGTCGCAGGATCCTCGCCCATCGCCACGATGTATTCACCCGCGCGCTTCGTGGCGGGAAAATGGTAGTGCGCCAGCTTCGTGATCGCGTGCCGCGTGGATTCGTCAATCGAGCCGGACACCTCGCCGCCCTGGAGGTGGATCAGGCAGAAGTTCTGGTAGACCGCCGCCACCGTCGCCGCAAGCGCCTCGTAACGATCCCCGATGAGCAGGACAAGGTCCGGCTTGAGCCGCTGAAACTCCGACGCGAACTCGATCACGCCCAGGCCGATGCCCTTGGTCATCGTGATGGGCACGGAGCCCTCGACCTCGAGGTAAATCTCCGACGCGATGGGGAAACCGTCCTTCTCGACCACGTCGCGCGCGCGCCCGAAGCGCTCCAGCAGCATCGTGCCCGCGCAGATGACCTGCAATTCGACCGCAGCCTGCCGCTGCAGCTCCTGCATCACCGGACGGAGCCGCGCATAGTTGGCGCGGTCCACCAGCACAACGGCGATTTTTTTCTTGGTCACGCGAAGGCGAGGATAGTCCGTCGGCGGCGGGGTGGGTCAATGGTGAAACTTGGCGCTCACCAGCCCTTCACCTCGGCCAGGAAACGTGCGAACTCCAGGTCCAGTTGTTCATCAATGTTCACCAGATCCCGCTCCACAAGCAGCCCCCGGGTGTTCTCCGTGAAGATCAGCCGGCGCTCCAGCAGGCACGCGCGCGTCAGGGCGTAGCAAGCGCCGTTGCGGAAGTAGAGCGGGCGCAGCGACTGCCGCTGCTTCACCGCCGCGCCGGCGGGGTCGTAGAAGCCCAGCCTCTCGTTGTCGAACACCAGCACCTTGTGCGGGTGGAACTTCGTGTCCACGCGCGACACCGTCACGACCGAGTCCGCGCCCGACTCGACCAGCAGTTTTGCCGCGCCGGTCACGTCTTCCGCGTGACGGAACGGGCAGGTCGGTTCGACGATCAGCACGATGTCGTAGCGCACACCGTCGTGCTTCTCGGCCGTCAGCACTGCATGGACGAGCGTCTCCACCGCGCCCGCCGTGTCGGTGCTCAATTCGGGCGGGCGCAGGAACGGAGCCGCCAGCCCGTGCGCCTCCGCCTCCGCCGCGTAGGCGGGCGCGTCCGTCGAGATGATGGCACGGTCAATCCATGCGCATTCCGGCGAGCGCAGCAGCCGCGCGGCCCGGGCGATGAGTGAAAGGCCGCCCAGCTTTTGCAGATTCTTGTCCGGGATGCCCTTGCTCCCGCTGCGGGCGGGCACGACGGCGAGCACTCGTTGGTTGTGGATCATAACTCAAGCCGGACGGCGTGGCCGCTGGCGGAACTTTCGCGGCAGGCATCCACGATCTGCAACGCGCGGGCACCGTCGGCCACCGAGCAGGTGAGCGGCGATGTGAAATCGCCGCGCACGCGAGCGAGGAATTCCCTTGCCGCGCCGACAAACATTTCGTTCCGCTCGCAGGAGAACGTCTCCTTCTGCCAGTTTGCCGCGCCCTCGCGACAGAGCCTGATGGCGTTCTCCTCGTAAACGTAGGCGAGGGTGCCGCGGTCGCCCATCGCCGTGATGCTGCGCTCGTGCGGCCGGCCCAGCAGGTCCAGGTGCAGGTTCACGCGCAATCCGGACGCATAGCTCACGAGAATGTCCACGTTGTCGTCCGCGTTGATTTCCAGCCCGGAAATCTTCTCCACCTGCGCATAAACCTTCGCAGGCCATCCCGCGATCCACAGCATCAGGTCGATGAAATGGCTCTCGTCCAGCAGCGCGCCGCCGCCCTGCTCGCGGTTGGCCATGAAGAAATCCTGGTAGCGTTCCCATGGATGCCAGTCGGCGAGGTGCGCGCTCATCACGAAGCGCAGCGTGCGCAGCTCACCGATCTCTCCCGCATGCAAACGCTCGCGGAACCTGCCCAGCGGCGGCCACCAGCGATACGTGTAGCCCAGCAGCACGCGGGCTGCGACCGGTTCCAGCCGCCGCGCCTCGGCGGCGGTGATGGACAGCGGTTTTTCACAGAGTATCCAGCGCTGATGCCGCGCCGTGATGGCGAGCACCTGTTCCACATGGAAGACCGGCGGCGACGCGATGACGAAGCCGTCGTAGCCGTGCGCGCCCAGCGCTGCGTCCAGCTTCGAATGCGCGGAAGTGACCGGACCTTCCGCGGCGGCTTCGCGCAACCGGTCTTCGCGCGGATCGAAGAGGCTGACCCGGCAGCCGAGTGCCCTGAGGTTGCGGGCGTGACGTTTGCCGGCGGAGCCGGCTCCCAGAATCAAAATGTGCGGCAGGTCCATCAGCGGAGGAGTTCGGTTTGCCGGTTGTAAGCGTCCGGGTCCAGCACGCATTCCAGCAGCGCCGGTCCGGGCTGGCGCGCCCAGGCTTCGAGCCAGCGGGTGAATTCGGCCTCGTTTGTGACGCGACCGCTGGCAAGCCCCATTCGCCCGGCAAGACCCGGAAAGTTGCGATCCGCCAGCGCGAGCGGTGTGTGTGTCCAGCCCTGCGACTCGGCACGGCCGCGCACGCTGCCGAACCAGCCGTCGCGCATCACCAGCACCAGCAACGGCAAGTGCTTCTCGGAGGCAATGCTCAGTTCGCTGAAGAATGCGCGCAACCCGCCGTCGCCAATCCACAGCACCACAGGTTGCCGGCCCGCCACGGCGGCGGCACCCATGGCGTATCCGACGCCCATGCCGAGGAAACGTCCGTTCGGCGTGCCGAGCACCCGGCGCTCGTGCCGGACCCGCAGGCAATGCTCGCCCACCACGGTGAAGTTGCCGGTGTCGAGCACATGAGTCGCGTCGGGAAGAACCGCCTGCGCGGCCTGAAAAAGCCTTGCCGGGGCCCACGGCCAGCGGTCGAGCGCGCGGTGCAAATCTGCGTGCGCCTTCGCGACCGGCTCCGCGCCCCACGCGTGCGCTGCCAGTCCGGCCAGCACGTCGGCGATGGCCTCGGATGAAAGGAAGCTGCGTGCCGGCCCCGGTTGCAACGGCGGAAACACGCTGCGGTTCCGCATTTCGGCCGCCTCGATCCAGAGCGTGCGCGCGTGGGGTGCGGCTGGATTCAGAATCTCGCCGGGCCGGACGCCGAGCATGAGCACGAGGTCGGCTTGCGGCAGCAGAACTTTCTCCGGGGTCGCGGGCTTGCCGTCGCCGGTGTAAATGCCGGCGGCGAACGCGCCGTCTTCCGCAATGGCTCCCTTCGCAGCCGGCGTGGTGAAAATCGGAAGCCGGAGCGAGGCGAGCTGGCCGCGCCACGGCGCTCGCAAACTCAGCGAGCCGACCACCAGCGCGGGCCGCCGCGCCGCGCGCAGGGCGGCGAAGACGTCCGCCGGATCGTCGGCCGCCGCCGCCGGTGAAGGTGCGTCTGCCGCCGGGCTGCCTTCAAAAAGGTCCACCTGCACCGGCCCTGGAAACTCAGAGCGCGAGTCGGCCAGGCACGCTTCAAAGAAACCGGGCTCAGACGAAAAAGCGCGGCAGCCTTTGAGGAACTCTCCAGCCATCCGCGCGTGATCAAGCCACTTGTGGCGGCGCGGGCCGGGCTTCGCCGTGTCATACGCCTCGGAGACGGAGAGCATCGGAAAGCCTTCATAGGCGTTGGCGAGCAGGCCGGGCGCGAGGTTGGCGAAACCGGGGCCCTTGATGGTGACGGCCAGCGAGGGCGCGCCACTCTGGCGGGCGACCGCTCCTGCCATCAGTGCGGCGGTGGTTTCGTGGCCGGTGGTGACGAACTCCACGCCCTGTTTGGACAGCGCGTCCACGAGCGCGAGGCTCGGACCGCCGCCCGGGACGCCGAAGGCAAGTTTACCGCCCTGTCGCGCAAACCCCTCGCTAAACGCGGTGAAATTCATGCAGCACTGTTTGCGAAGTGCTCCCGAACCCGTGTGGCGGTGTGCCGCAGCACGCCGGCCAGCGCATCCGGGCTGAAGCCGCCGATGTGCGGGGTGATGATGACGTTGTCGTGCGTCCGGGCGTATTGCCAGATGCGGCTGTTGCGGATGTCCGGCTCGCCTTCGAGCACGTCCACGCCGAGCGCGGCGGGCCTGCCGGCGGCGAGGCCGGCGAGGAGCGCCGATTCGTCCACGATGGCGCCGCGCGAGGTGTTGATGAGCGCCGCGCCGTCCTTCATCAGCGCCAGTTCCCTGGCACCGAGCAGCCCGCGCGTGGCGTCGGAGTAATGCACATGAATGCTGACGAAGTCCGCGCTCGAAAGAACTTCCGGCAGGGTTGAGGCCTTCACCCCGGGGGGAAGCTCGGTCAGAAAGGGGTCGTGTCCGATCACCGTCATGTCGAACGCCCGGGCATAGCGCGCCATCCATCCGCCGATCCGCCCGCACCCGATGAGGCCCAGCGTGCGGCCGCGCAGCATGGTGCCGGGGAACTGTTCACGGTCCCAGCCGCCCTGCTCGACGTGACTCAACGCGGCCCGGAGCCGGCGGGCGCAGGCCAGCAGCAGCAGCCAGCTCAATTCGGCGGCGGGCGTGATGCCGCGCAGGAATTCGCGTTCCGTCTTCAGCGTGAGCAGTGGAATGCCCCGCTCTGCCAGCGCGGCGGAGTCAATGTGGTCGGCACCGGTGGTGGCGGTGATGACGAGCCGGAGTCCCGGCGCTGCGTCGAGCAGCGCGCGGTCGAGCCGCACCTTCATCGAGGCATCGAAGACAACGGCGGCATCGCGCACCTCGTGGCACACCAAGTCGCGCTCCGCACGGACGTGGTAGACGGTGAATCCGCCGCCCAGTTCGTCCGCCACGGTCTGCCGGCAATCCTCGGGACCTAAATAGAGAACTTTCACGCGAAGTGGGTGTAGCGTAACGAATCGCCGGAGACGCCAGCAACGGAAAAGCCCTCCGGCGGAGTGATTGGTGGCTGGCGATGGGTTCGACGGGCTGGTCGCTGACAGGTCACTTCCCCGCTTCTGGCGCGAGCGCTTCGAGCTGCGCGGCGTGGAAATCAATCCGCTTCGTGCTCCGTCCCGTGAGCTTGTAGCAGACGCGGATCAGATGGTTGGCGAGCCGCCCAAGAACAGGGACGCGGTAAAACGCCGTGAGACGGGCGTAGCGCTCGTCCCGCGTCCGGGCGGCGAGCAGGCGGGCGGGGGTCTCCTCCGGCGCATCGCCGGTGGCCGGATGCGCGCGTGCTGCGGACAGCGAGACGTCAGCGGTTTTGCGGGCCAGCACGTCCAGTTCTCCAGCCCAAAAATTGCCGGGGCGAAGGGAGTCGGAGGTGGCCAGCACGGCAGGGCGCCGGCGGGACGCCACAATTTCGAAGCCGGCCTTGCGCAGCAGGCTGGTGAGCGTGGCCAGCGTGTAGTAGTAGGTGTGGACCAGCTTGAAGTAGCGCGGCACGCCCTTGCGCAGCACGAGCGCGTGCAGATCGGGTGTCTGCAGATACACAAAGCCCCCGGTGCGCGTGATCCGGTTCACCTCCACCAGCGCCGCGAGCGGGTCGGAGAAGTGCTCGATGATGGCCAGACCGGTGACGAGGTCGAAATGCCCGGCGTCGTAGCCGTTCGCCAGGAAGTCGCACTGCCGGACCTCCACGCCGAAGCGCTCGTTCGCCGCGCGTGCCGCCGACTCCGACTGCTCGATGCCCAGAAGCCGGTTCGAGCGGTCAAAGTGACGGAGCCATTCGCCATAGCCGCAGCCGATGTCAAGGATGGCCCAGTTTTTCACGGGCGGCAGGTGTGAGAGCAGCCAGGGGAGCAGGATGGTGCGCTGCCAGTCCTTTTCCTTCATGCGCGCCTCTGCGCTGATGGGTTTCGCGCCCGCGTAATACTCGCGTTCGTAGAAGCGCTGCAACGCGGCGGGAGTGGGCTGTGGATTGAGAAACGTGAGGCCGCACCGGTCACAGACGACGACATGCAGCGGCAGACCGTGCAGGTGCCCGCGATGGGTCACGCGGGTCTGGATGAGCAGGCGATGCTGCTCCCGGGTGGAGTTGCAGTTGGCGCACGCGATGGGCTGGAACAGCGGATCGGAGGCGGTGATCGGGGGATTCATGTCGGAGGAGTGAAGAGTTTGGCGATGGCGGCCTGCACCTCGGCCAGCGTGATGTTGGAGAGGCATTCCACCACGTTGGATTTGTCGCACTGCGGGCCGCGCGCGGCGAGGCAGCGACAGTTGCCGATCACCGCGTGGTGTTGAGGGCCGAAGGGACGCCAGCGCGCAAATTGGGACGGCCCGAAGAGAACCACCGCCGGCGTTCCCACCGCGGCGGAGAGGTGCATGGGCGCGGAATCCATTCCGAAGAAAAAGCGTGCCTGCCGGAGGAACGCCGCCAGCTCGCGGAGATTCAGGTCGCCGAGCCGCGTCGGCGGCGGGCGGCGGCAGAGCCGGAGGATCGCCTTCGCGCGGTTCAATTCGTCATCGGACGGCCCGCAGGTCAGCACGGGTTGCCAGCCACGTTCAGCCAGCCAGTCAACGAGCGCGGCGACCTTGTCGTCGTTCCAGCACTTGAACAGCCAGCGCGATGTCGGATGCACGATCACCAGCCGGTCGCGCCGGATGTTCCGGGCGGCAAGCCATTCGCACGCGACGGCCTCCTCGGCAGGCGTTCCGGGAAAGAAAAATTCGGGCTCGTAATGGGGCAGCCCCGCCTGCACAAGAAAGTTCCGTTCGTGCTCGATGACATGCCACGATTTGTCAGGCTTGCCACCGTGGCGGTTGAAGACGTGCGGCTTGAGCCTCGATCCCGCGGTCACCTGGATGGCCCAGCGTTCACGGGCGCGGCTCAACAGCGCGTAACCCATCGCACGGTCGCTCCATGTGAAGTCCACGAAGAGGTCGTAGCCCGCCAGCGCAATCTCCTTCGCAACACGCAGCTCCTGCCGCAGCGTCTCCAGCCCGCGCCCCTTCCTGGGCGCCTCGATGACGCGGTGGATCCAGTCAAAGCCGTCCACCAGGCTGCGCGTGCCGGGCGAGACGAGCACGTCGAGCTGCGCCTGCGGAAACGCCCGGTGGAGCGCCCAGAACGCCGGCTGGCTCAGCAGGATGTCGCCCAGGTGCTTGTTTTTGACGGCGAGAATTCGGCGCGGTGCGTTCATGCGGGCGTGAGTCGCTGTCGCAAGGGGGCGAGCTCCGGCAGCGCAAGCAGGCGCGTGAGCTGGGCGCGAAAGGCTTCCACGGGGAAGGTCCAGTTGCCGCGCGATTCTCCCGCTTCGCCGTTGTAGAGCGTCACCGCCTGGTTGCCGCAGATGAGCGCCAGCTGTGTGCCATGGCTGCTCGCGTAAATCTCCTTCTCCGGCGTGCCTGGCGCGAGCGTGACCAGCAGGCTGCCTTCGGCAAAGAGCACGTTGCAAATGCCCTGTCCGATGGGGCCGATGATGACGGGTGCACGGCGGAAGGCGGCGATCTGGTCCTCCAGCGTTTTGCCCTTGAACTCAAACACGTCCAGCCCGCCCAGCAGCCCGCGCGCGACGGCGATGAGTGCGTCCTCGTTGAGCACGCGCTTGTCCGGCGCGTCGCGGCGGGTGACGAAAATGGGCCGGGCCGGGCCGGGCGGCTGCCGGCGCTCGACCTCGGCCGCGCGATCGCGGATGAAGCGGTAGTGCTCCGGCGGGCTGAGGGCGTTCGAGCCGTAGGCGAGCGGCACGTGCAGGAGGCGCTCCACACGCAACGTTCCCTGGGTGCCCTCGATCACCCGTGACTCGTCCATGCCGATGAGCCGCAGGAAATTCTTCTGCCATCGCGCATGTCCGGGAGCGACGAGAATGCGATAATCGCCGAGTTGCTCCAGCACGGGCCGCGCAACGAGCAGGCGAGAGAGATGCTGGAGCAGGAAGTGCCCCTTGTTCTCGTGGTTGCGACCCGTCAGATGGAACAGCGTCCCCCCTTCGCGCCGCGCCAGCCACGGCACCGGGCGTCGGATGCGCATGACTTCCAGCCGCGCCTGATGAGGGTAAATGCAGGGCGTGTAAAACGAGCCGTCGGAAAAAAACACCTGCCCCTGGTCGCCGGTCACCAGCACATCGCGCAACTCATCCAGCCGCGCCCCGGGCCAGGTGTAATCCAGCGGCGTGCGTTCGCGGCCGTAGAAAGCGGATTCCAGGGCGTTGGACAAACGGAACGAGCCCGGCGTTTGCACCGTCCACTCGGATCCCCGCTGTGAATCGGGCGCGCGGTCAACGGCGCGCGGGGGGCCGGCGAAGGCCCGGGCCAGCCCGTCGTAGCAGTCGTGAACGATGCGGGTGGGAGAGTTCATGCGGTGGCCGCAGCGGGACGACGTGACCCGCCGCCGAGCAGATGAAGCGTGTCCAGCTCGCGGCGATCAATGATGCGCCGGTAGAGTTCCGCGAGGGTGCTGGCGCACTCACGCACCGAGGGCACCGAGGGCGACCGGGTCTGCTGATGCTCAACAATCGCACGCCGGAACGCAGGGTCGCGGCGGACGGCGAGCACCTTGGCCGTGTAGTCGCCCGGCTGTCCGAGGTTGAACAGCCCGGGATGGTCGGCCCCGAGCACCGCAACATTGCCTTCGATGCGGCTGGCGATCACAGGCAGGCCGCAGCCGAGAGCCTGCAGGATGGCCAGCGGCTGACCTTCCCACGTCGAGCACAGCACGAAGGCATCCATTGACCGGACCCACGGGTGGACCGGGCGCTGGTTGCCCAGGAAGCGGAACCGGCCGGCGATGCCGAGTTGCAAGGCGGTTCGTTCCAGTTCGCCCCGCAGAGCGCCCTCGCCGCAGAGCAGGAAGCTCGCATCCAGCCCCTGAGCCTGCGCTGCTCCCCACATCGCGAGGTTGGCGGCGTGGTTCTTTGGCGCGGTCAATGAAGCGACCGTGCCGAAAATGAACTGGTCAGGGTCGAGGCCGAGGGATCGTCGAAGCGCGGCGCGGTCGTCCGGAGGACAAAAGCTCGCGGTATCGACGGCGTTCGGCAGCACAAGAACACGGCCGGGTTTGGCGCCCAGTTCACGGACAACATCGCCGCGGGTCTGCTCAGAAAGGGTGATTTGTGCCGGAACCAGCCGGGTGAGCCACTTCATCATGAGCAACCGGTGCCAGCGCATCCCGCGAAATGTTTTTTGGTGATGGATGACCGCGGGCAGGCCAGCGCGCGCCGCCGCCAGCGCGCCATAGACGTGTGCGTTGTAAACCTGCGTGTGGACGACCGCGAAACCCTGTTCCCGCAGCCAGCGTGCGAGCCGGAGGATGCCGGGGAGGCTGAGTCGCTTGTTCGGGGCGACGGGCAGCAGGTGAATGGGTGCGCCGGCTCGCTGCAGTTCCGAGCCAACGACACCAAGTTCGCGAAGGCATACCGGCTCGATGGCAAAACCGGGCGGCATCTCACGCATCACTCCAACGGTCAGATCCTCCGCGCCCCCGACGGGCATGCTGAGGTAGAGGTGGGCGATTTTGACAGTGCGTGACACGACGTTGTCCGGCGCTAGCAACGGCAAAGCAGAGGCCAGTCGGGGCCGTCTCGTCAACTCTATGATTTGCCGCAGGGCCATGCCGGGAAGTTGCCGCCAAATGCGTTGTCTCGAAGCGACAAGCTTCGCATGATGCGCCTGCTGCATCATGCCAACCGCGAGCAACAGACCCTGGCGCATCGTCCACTCCGAGGCCTCCCTTGGCTGGGGCGGGCAGGAGCGTCGCGTCATGTCCGAGCTGCTGGGGTTCTGCGCGCGCGGCCACACAGTGGGGGTTGTGGCCCCCGAACGCGCGAGGCTTTTCGCGGAGGCTGCGAAACACGATTTCCCGCGCACGACACTGGCGGAAAACCGTTGGGCCTTCCCCTTCGCGGTCGTCAGCACCGCGCGGTGGCTGCGTCAGTTCCGGGCGGACGTGGTGAACACGCACAGCTCGCGCGATGGATGGGTCGTCGGTCTGGCGGCACGGCTGGCGCGCACACCGCTCGTGATCCGTTCGAGGCACTTTGACGTGCCGGTGGCGAACCCCTGGTTGAGCCGGCATGTCTATGCCACGCTCGCCGATCATCTCATCACCACCAGCCCCAAGGTCGCGGCGGACTTCCGTTCCCTGTTCCACCTGTCCGAGGACCGCGTGAGCGCCATTCCAACCGGCGTGGATGTGGGGAAGTTTTCAACCGGGGGACCGAAGGCGGTGTTCGAATTCCCGCCGGAAGCCACCGGGCCGCTGGTCGGCATCATCGGGGTTATTCGTTATGCCAAAGGCCATGCGGTGCTCTTCGATGCGATGAAACTGCTCGGCGAGCGCGGTCTGCCCGTTCGCTGCGTGGTGGTCGGTGACAGCCCGAATCGGGCGGGGCTCGAGCAGAAGGTGGGCGAGCTGGGTTTGTCGAAGCGCGTGCTCTTCGCCGGCTTGCGTGACGATGTGCCGGCCATCCTGCGGGCGCTGGATGTGGTGGCAATTCCGTCGTTGCACGAGGCCATTCCGCAGGTGGGTTTGCAGGCGCTGGCGACGAAGACGCCCGTTGTCGCCAGCAACGTGGGCGGCATTCCCTCCATCATACGGCCCGGCGAAACGGGCCGGCTGTGCGTGCCGGGAGATGCCGCCAGCCTCGCGACTGCGCTGCGCGAGGCACTGACCGACCAGGCCGCTACGCAAGCCATGTGCGAACGCGGGCGCGAACTCGTGGAGCGCGAGCACACCGTCGAGGTGATGCTGGACCGGCTGGAGGATATTTACCGGCGGCATCTGCCGGGATTCACAGCAAGCCGAGATCAAGCAGGCCTTCGCGGATAAACAGGCGATCCGGGTCGTTGAATTCCAGCAGCCAGGCGGTGGTTCGTCCGCGCGCGGTCAGCGGCTCGATCCGTGCCCGGTTCATGACGAAGTGTTTATCCCAGCGGTCATGCCGAGGGTTGAAGAGCCGGAGCACCCGGTTGGAATCGGGGTCCACGCCGGAGAGGTTCGGGCCTTTGAGCGCGTTGCAGCGGGAGCAGGCCCAAGCGAGATTGGGCAGGCTGGTGGTCCCGCCGTGACAGCGCGGGCGGATGTGCTCCAAGTGAAAAGGCTGAAGGTGGGAAACCAGTTCGGGCAGGCGGGAGTATTCGCAGCGAGAACCGGCGCGCTCCCGAACCAGTTTCCGCAGGGCCGCGCTCATTCGCTCACGCCGCTCCGAGAGGCAGGCCCAGCCGCCGCCGGGCGCGGAGCTGGAGCAGGGCGAGCCAGTCCGCCGTGTTGATGAAGGCCCGATACTCGGCCCGCTCCTCCGGCGTGAGCTGGCCCTCATTCGCCTTGGTGGCGAGCTTGTCCACCCCGGTGAGCTGCTTGCGGGTAAGCCGCATCTTGGCCAGCGATTCGAGCGTGGCGGTGTCGAAACATCCGGCCGCCATGTCGAGCATTTGCTCGGCAAGCGGTGGCGCTGTGGCTGCGCGTCTCATGGTTTGAAGGCTAGGTTCCCGCCTCCGCATCGGCAAGCGCGGAAACAACCGCCTCAGCTCGCGAAAATCTTCGTCATCCGGTCGGACAGGTCCTTCAACCCTTCGGGCGAGCCGCCGCCGCCCTGCTCGGCGATGCCCCAGCCGGTGTAACCGATCTTGTCCAGCGCGGCCATGATGGCGGGCCAGTGGTTGTCGCCTTCGAGGAACTTGGCCCCGAAGCCCGCGGCGGGTTTGTCAGCGGTCATCTTGCGCGTGTCGAATTCCTTGATGTGGAGCTTGACGATGCGTTTGCCGATGACGGGGATCCACTCCTCCGCCGGGCTGTAGCGGCCCACGTTGCCGATGTCGAAGTGCCAGCCCACCCATTCGCTGTTGATGGCGTCGAGCAAGTCCACGGCCTGCTGCGGCTTGGTGACGAAGTTGTTCCAGACGTTCTCGATGGCGATCTTGACGCCGAGGTCCTTGGCGACGGGCGCGGCCTTCCTGATTTCGGCGACGCAGCGCTTGAAGCAGTCCTCGTAGCTCACCTTGTCGTTCACCACGCCGGGCACCAGCAGGACGGAGGTCGCGCCGTAGGCTTTCGCGTCCTCGAGCGAGAGGACAAGCCCGTCGTAGCCAATCTTGCGCGTGGGCTCGTCGGGGGCGGAGAGGGGCTTGGCCCAGTGCGTGTGGCAGCAGACGCTCGCGGCCTTGAGGCCGGTTTCCTTGAGCGCGGCAACGACCTCCGCGCGGTCCATCGCGCCCATCGGCTCGACGCCGAGGAAGCCGGCTTCCTTGACCAGCTTCATCTTCTCGAGCACGGAGCCCTTCACTCCCACGGTGCTCCACATGATGGCCTTCTTGATCGCACGTGACTTTCCGGCAGCGCCGACGGCCGGCGCAAGACCAACGGCGGCGGTGACGGTGGCGAGGGTTTGAACGAACTGGCGGCGGGATGCTGGATGGCTCATAGGGTTGGTGCTGGACACGAGAGTTGGAAACCGCCGGACGGCATGCAATTCAAATATGCTGGCGCTGCGTTGCGCGCCGCGATGGCAGCCGCTAACCTCGCGACGCTTGAACACGCCCGCGACGCCCGCCCCGCCCGCCTCCACGCCGTGGTATCGCATCCTCTACGTTCAGGTGCTGCTGGCGGTTGTCCTGGGCATCGCCGTGGGCTGGCTGCGGCCGGAATTCGGCGCGTCGTTGAAGCCGCTGGGCGACGGCTTCATCAAGCTGGTGAAGATGATGATCGCGCCGATCATCTTCTGCACGGTCGTCCACGGCATCGCCTCGATGAGCGACCTGCGCAAGCTCGGGCGCGTGGGGATCAAGACGCTGCTCTACTTCGAGGTGGTCTCCACCATCGCGCTGGTCATCGGGCTGGCGGTGGTGAACTGGCTCCGGCCGGGCGCGGGCTTCAACATTGACGCCGCGACCCTCGACCCCGAAATCGCCAGGGGCTACGCGAAAAAAGCCGGGGAGCAGACGATGACGGCCTTCCTGCTGAACATCATTCCCACGACGCTCTTCGACGCATTCGTCACCGGCGATCTCCTGCAGGTGCTGCTGGTCTCGACGTTCACCGCCTTCGCCATCACGGCGCTGGGCGAGCCGCAGCGGCACGCCGTGCTCAACGTGATCGAGCGCGGCTCGGAAATCTTCTTCGGCATCATGCGGCTCGTCGTGAAGTTCGCCCCGGCGGGCGCGTTCGGCGCGATGGCCTTCACGGTGGGCAGATACGGGCCGGAGGCGCTGGGCAAGCTGGCACAGCTGATGGCGGGCTTTTATGCGACCGCCGCGCTGTTCGTCTTCGTGGTGCTCGGCAGCATCGCGGCGGCATGCGGTTTTTCGATCTTCCGCTTCCTCGCGTTCATCAAGGAGGAGCTGCTGCTGGTGCTGGGCACGAGTTCCTCGGAGACGGCGCTTCCGGGCATGATCCAGAAGATGCGGCGGCTGGGCTGCTCGCATTCCACCGTCGGCCTCGTGATCCCGACCGGCTACAGCTTCAACCTCGACGGCACGAACATCTACATGACCATGGCCGCCGTCTTCCTCGCGCAGGCCACGAACACGCCGTTGGACCTCCGCGAGCAGATCGCGCTGCTGGTCGTCGCGATGGTGTCGTCGAAAGGCTCCAGCGGCGTGACGGGTGCGGGTTTCGTGACGCTGGCGGCCACGCTCGCGGTGCTGCCCAAGGTGCCCATCGCGTCGCTGGCCCTGCTGGTGGGGATTGACCGCTTCATGAGCGAATGCCGCGCCATCACCAACCTCATCGGCAACGGCGTGGCCACGGTCGTGATCAGCCGCTGGGAAGGCGAGGTCACGCCGGAGACGCTGCGGAAGAACCTCGCCCCGCCGGAGACGACGTGAGGAGTCCCTGACTTTCACTCGGCACTCCTTGCTCGCAACTCAGGCGGAGACTCTTCACGCCGGCTTTTGCGCCGGCTCGGGCTGCTGCTTCTGCCCGGGGAACTGCTTCTCGAGTTCCTTCAGGCGGCGAGCCATCTCGGGCAACTGGTGGAATGCGATCAGCTGGCGCTTCATCTGCCGGTCCGGCATGGCGGGCGAGCCAAACCACTTCTCGCCGTCGGGAATGTCGTGCATCACGCCGGACTGCGCTGCGATGGTGACCTGGTTGCCGATCTTCAAATGGCCCGCGAGGCCGACCTGGCCGCCAAGCACGACGTAGTTGCCCAGCTTGGTGCTGCCCGCGATGCCCGTCTGCGACACGACGATGCCGTGCTCGCCAAACTGCACGTTGTGTCCGAGCTGCACGAGGTTGTCGATCTTCGTGCCCCTGCCGATGACGGTCGTGCCGATCGACCCGCGATCCACGGTTGTGTTCGCGCCGATCTCCACGTCGTCGCCGATGACGACGTGGCCGACCTGCAGGACCTTGAGGTGAACGCCGCTGTCAAAAACGTAGCCGAAGCCGTCCGAGCCGATGACGCAGCCGGCGTGGAGCCGCACGCGCCTGCCGACTTGCGTGCGGGAGTAGAGCACGACATTCGGAAACAGCTTCGAGTCCTCGCCCACCACGCAGTGGTCGCCCAGGTGATTTCCGCCCAGCAGGACCGCGCGTGCCTCGATGCGGCAGTGATTGCCGATGACGCAGTGCGGCCCGATGTAGGCCGTCTCGTCCACGGAAGCCGTGTTGGGAATGACCGCAGTCGGGTGGCGGTGCCCCTCCAGCACCGGCTCGGCAAAGAAAAGCGGCAGGACCTTCGCAAAGGCCAGCCGCGCGTTTTTCACGCGGATGAGCGTCTTCTTGTCCGACTGGCGGTCGCCTGCGACGAGAACAGCCGAGGCCGCGCTCGCCTCCGCGGCGGCAAAGTAGGCGTCGGTTTCAGCGAAAGTCAGATCACCCCGCTTGGCAGAATCCGCGGGTGCGAAACCGGTGATGGGTGCGATGGGATCCCCCAGGATTTCTCCACGGAGGTGTTTGGCGATGTCGGCAACGGTGTGT
>JBAYGL010000052.1:0-17326 GCA_041666725.1 Limisphaerales bacterium | reverse complement strand
TACCATTTCGGAATGGAAGTCGGTGGAATCGGAGGCGGACCACGACGCGCCTTGCCTCCCTCTCCCTTCATCGGATGAGGGGAGAGGGCCCGGGTGAGGGGTCGCGTGCGTCGGCGTTGGTGGCCACACCCCTCATCCGGCCTGCGGCCACCTTCTCCCCTCCTCCGAGGATGGGAGAAGGCACGGTGCGTGAGCTTCAGTTCGCATTCCACCGACTTGCACTGCGAATTGGTATGAGCCACCTCATGCACCGAATTGTCTGCCTTCTGTTGATGGGTGTTCCCATCTGCTCCTCCCATGCCGCCGAGAAGCCATCCGGCATCATCCACGAGAGCTTCGACGCCTCGTTCGACGCAAAACGCTTCAGCACACCGATTCCGAACAAAAACACCGAGGTGCGCGACGGTGCCCTGTGGACGCGCGGCTCCAGCGGCGGCAAATACCCGCCCATGGTCTATCTGCCTGTCGCGGGGAAGGACATGACCATCACCTGTCGCTACCGTCATCTCGACCCGGGCGGCTGGCTGTGGTTCTTCGTCGACGGCGACGACGGATTCGGCAGTGTGGACCACATGCTGCGCGTGAAGCTGCTGCGCGAGGGTGTCCAGCTCGAGGTGGACGGCCATTCGCTGGACCCGAACCATCCGTTGCGGCAGAAGGCCGGACGTCCCGCCGATCCCGTGAGCAAGGCGTATCGCCTGAACGAGTTCCTCCCGCTTGAGAAGGTTGACCTCACCGCCAACGCCTGGCACACGCTGAAACTCGTCTTCCAGGGCGAAACCGTCACCATCACCCTCGACGAAAATCTCTGGAGCCACACACTCAAACGACCGGCTTTCAACGCGGCGAAACGCAAGCTCCTCTGGATGCAAAACGGCGGCGAGAAGGGCCTCGAAATCGACGACATCCATGTGGAACCCAGGCCCTGAAATGCTTCACGGTCATTCTCCCTGCAATCTTCGCGTTTCCTTGCGGCCAACCCGAAATCACCCGGTCCCGTGCGCTGCTGATCCTGGACCGCGAACAAACCGCAGGCCGCCACCACTTCACGAAAGCCTCGCTCGGGTCGCGAATTCCGCAGCCGGATGAACCACGGGTGATTCGCCGCTTGCGGGGTGACGGGCGGTTCCGGCAGAGTTTCCGTCCTGTCGTCGCACTGTGCGGGCAGCCATTTTCATGCAGAGCACACATAACTGGCACATCCAGGCCACGCGGCCCATCATCACACCGCGCCAATTGGCCGAGTCACTCCCGCTCACACCGGAGGTCGCCGAGATTGTCGTCACCGGACGGCGCGCGGTGCAAAACATCCTCGACCGGAAGGATCCCCGCCTGCTCGTCATCGTCGGCCCGTGCTCCATCCACGATCCCGAGGCGGCGTTGGACTACGCACGTCATCTTCTCCCGTTGCGACAGGAGTTCGCCGACCGGATGGAGATCGTCATGCGCGTCTATTTTGAGAAGCCGCGCACCATCCTGGGCTGGAAGGGCCTCATCAATGACCCGCATCTCGACGGTTCATGCGACATCGAGGCGGGCCTGAAGATCGGGCGCAAGCTGCTGCTGGACATCGTGGGTCTGGGCATGCCGGCGGGGACGGAGTTTCTTGATCCGGTCGTGCCGCAGTATCTGGCCGACGTTGTGAGCTGGGCGGCCGTGGGCGCGCGCACCACGGAATCGCAAACCCACCGCGAAATGGCGAGCGGTCTCTCCATGCCCGTTGGCTTCAAGAACGGCACGGACGGCTCGCTGGAAACCGCCATCAACGCCATGAAGGCGGCGCGCCACGCGCACAGTTTCCTGGGCATCGACCCCGAGGGACGCACCTGCATCATCCAGACCACGGGCAACAAGTGGGGCCACATCGTCCTGCGCGGCGGCAAGAACGCCCCCAACTACGACGAGCGCAGCATCGCCGACGCGATCCAGCAGCTCCACGAGGACGGCCAGCCGGGCGGCCTCATCGTGGATTGCAGCCATGCCAATTCCGGCAAGAAGCACACCCGCCAGCAAACCGTCTGGCAGCACATCATCGACCAGCGCGTGGCCGGCAGCCAGTCGGTCCTCGGCATGATGCTCGAAAGCAATTTGGAAGAAGGCAGCCAGCCCCTGGGCGCTGACCTGAAGCAACTGCGCTACGGCGTGTCCATCACCGACGCATGTCTGGGCTGGAAGGACACCGCCAACCTCCTTCGCAAGGGCTACGCGCTGCTGGGCGGCGGTCGCTGATCCTCAGCGTTGCTGCCGCTGCTCGGCGATCCGCTCCTCCGCGAGCCGCAGGAAGATCAAGGCGGCGGTGTGATCCACGCCCGGTCGCTTCACGCACTCTTGCAGATGGCGTCGCGCGGTCTCCCACTCCTCCATCTGGCAGTAGTGCCAGCCCGCGTGCATGAGCGTGAAGGCTCCCTGCGGGTCCAGCTCCAAAGCACGCTGAAAGTAGGAAGTCGCCCGCTCCCGCCGGCCCAGCAGGTCCAGACACATCCCGTAGCGCACCCGCGAATAGGCGTCGTAGGGATTCAGGTGCCACGCGCGCTCAAACCACTCCATCGCCTCCGCCGCGGTTTCCTCATAGCCCGCCTGGCGTTCCCATGCATCCGTGCGCAGCACCTCGCCCAAACTGAAGCACGTTTCGGAATTCGCCGGCTCCAGCGTGTGCGCCTGCCGTAACAACGCAAGCTGCAGCTCCCGTGTCCCACGAGGGTCGCCGGATCGCGTCACCAGACTGCCCTCAAGGCCGCGCGAGGCCGCGTGCTGCCCCAGCCAGACCGCCACGACCAGTCCCAGCACCGTCACCGCCCCGCGCGCCACCAGTCCCAGCGGGACACGAAAGTTCACCGGCGCAAACCGCCAGTGCGCCGCAAGCAGCGCCATGAGCGTCACCGCCGCGAGGGCATTGGCGGGAATGTGGAAATTGAAGTCCGTCACCTCGTGCAGCAGCAGCGCGGCCAACCCCGTTGTCGCCCCGAGCACGAAAGCCGTGCGGTTGCTTTGCTGGGAGCGGAAGTCATCGCCCTCGCGCCGGACGTGCCGCCAGATGCGGATCACGCCCCAGAACAGGAGCACCAGCGCGACCGCCACCAGCGCCGTGCCCACCACGCCCCAGTCGGCGAGGGTGTTGAGGTAGTCGTTGTGTGCGCGCTCCGGACGGGCCTGCACCTGCGAGTCGCGATGCAGGCGGAAGAGCAGGTCGTAATGCCCCGGCCCCGCGCCCCACCAGAAATTCTCCTGCCAGATTTTGATGGCCACCGGCCAGAGGTGAAATCGCACGTCAGACAAATGCTCCAGCCCCAGAACCTGGCGCACACGGCCCGAATACGATTTCGCCTCCAAGACAAACCAGACCACCGCCCCCGCCAGCAACAGCAGCAGCAAGACCGCCGGAACGCGCTGCCCTCGCTGGCCCAGCAACACGGCGAAGAACCCCAGCAACGCCAGGGTCGTCGCCATCCACGCGCCGCGCGATTCCGTGGCCGCGAGGCCGGCCAGCATGACCATCACCGCATACCCGGTGAGGATGCGGGGCAGATGACTCAAGCGCCCCACCAGCAGATACGCCAGCCCCAGCGGCAGGGTCAGCTCCAGCCAGCCGGCGAGGTGATTCGGGCAGATGTAAGTCCCCGAGCCGCGGCCGAGGTAGCCCTCCCAGCGGACGTAGTTCCACACGAAAGATGACTTGGTGAGCGCCTGAAACACGCCATACATCGCCGCGAACACCGCCACCGCGATCATCGCCCCCGCGACCCATCCCGCCGAGTGAACGCGATTCAGATTGTTCACCACCACGAAGAAGACCAGCCCGTAGAGCGCCACCCGCATCAACTCGCCCCGGGCCGTGTATTCCACGACCGCGAAGTGCGTGCGCAGGACGGCGTAGATCAGAAACGCCGTCACCGCCCACGCCATCGGCGGCCAGAACAAGGCCGGCTCCGGGGCCGCCCACAACCGCACCAGCCAGAACAGCAGCGCCGCCACGCCCAACCCGGCCATCACCCCGAAGAATTCCCCGTGAGTGCCCCCCAGCGCCAGGGGGCCGAAGACAAGCAGCAGCAGCATGAGGACGTGAATCCCCCGCTCGCAAAACACATCCAGCCGCTCGCGCCACATCGGCGCGAAGCTAGGGAACCCGCCACACCCGGTCACGTCCTTTCGATGCCGGTGGCCGGGCTGGCTCCAAAAAATGGATGTTCCAGCGGAGGCGATTTGCTGCGACAGTCGCCGTTGGTTTCCGATTGTGAACATCTCGTCCGCCATTTTTGACTGCAGCGCTCCTGATCTGGACTCGTGTCCGGACGAATCCCTGCCCGAATTCGCCTTCATCGGGCGGTCCAACGTGGGCAAGTCCACGCTGCTCAACATGCTCTCGGGCCGGCGGGATCTGGCCCGGGTCTCCACCACGCCTGGCTCCACGAAGCTGATCAACTTCTTCACGATGAACAAGACGTGGCGGCTCGTAGACCTGCCGGGCTACGGCTGGGCCCATGTGGCCCGCAAGGACAAGGCCAAATTCAACCAGGCGGTGGGAGACTACCTGAGAAACCGGCCGAATCTCTGCTGTGTCTTCGCGCTCGTTGACTCCGGCCTGCCGCCGCAAAAGATGGATCTGGAGTTCGTGGAATGGCTTGCCGACAGCTCCGTGCCCTTCGTGCTCGTCTTCACCAAGACGGACAAGGTGAAATCCCCCGCAGTGCAGGGGAACATCGAGGCGTTCAAGCAGCGCATCTCCGAATGGTGTGAGAGCCCGCCGGAAATCTTCACGTGCTCCGCAGTGGCCAAGCATGGCCGGCGGGAGCTGCTCGGAGTGATTGACGAGGCGATCGCCGCGGCAAAGGCCGACTCGCCAGCGGCAGTGCACGACCCGGAGAACTCCGGCCCGCCGTCCGCGGATCAGGAATCAGACGGACGCAGCTCGCGCGGACGCCGCCCAAATCCAGCACGGCCCTGGTGAGGTCGCAACCGGGTTCACGTCGGCCCGGCAACCGGACGGAGGATTCCCCTCACGAAACGCTGACGGTGTGAGGAGCGCGGCGTTGACGCCGCAGAAAGCCCGGGAGCAAAAGTGCGCTGGAACCACCACTGGCTGGCGCACGCTTCTGAGGCCTGAAGGCCGCGCCCCTCGCCGACGGTCGCCGTTGCTTCGGAGTTCGGGTTGAGTTCCCTTCGTCTTCCGCCCAGACTACCGCTTCACCGTCACCCACACGGGCGACGACCACGCCATGTTGCCATCGGCCTGCTCGACACGGAGGTAGTAGCGGTTTTCGCCCGCAAGGGGGGCGGCGTCAGTGAAGGTGCCTTCGAACTCGCGCCTGCCGGGTTCGTAAACCTGGTGGTTCTTCTCGTTGCGCACGATGGTGACGCGCTTGATGTCAGCGGTGCCGTTGACGGCCAGCTTCAACTCCGGCTTTCCGCCCGTTTCAAAAACCGAGCCCATGGGTTTTCCGTCGCAACTGAACTCGACGAATATCTTGTCCGTCGCGGCAATGCTGCGGCGGGCCCTGAAGCCTTCGATGATCCCCTCGCGGCTGTTGATCTCCACGTAAACGCCACCGAACGAGGCGTGCTGGGAGATGTGGTCCGAGCTGGCGAACACGCCGAGCTTGTGGCCCCTGGCAAGGGCGTGCTGATACACGCCGTTGTTGAAGATTTTGCCAAAGTCCCCGATGGGAGCGGGCGGCTTCACAAAGTCAGCCTTCGCCTTGTTCGACGGGGTGTAGGGATCGCTCCTGCGGAGGCCGACGGTCGGCTGCGGCGCGCCAAGCCCCTCATAGCTCACCCGCGCACCCTGGAATATCTCCACCGTGTTTTCGAACGCGGGGTCGATCCGGTCGTATTTGTCCCAGTCGGTGCCCATGCCCGTCGCACCGGTGTGGCTGATGACGGCGACGGGCCTGCCGTATTTGCCGAGGACCTCCCAGAGTTCTTCCGGCATGATCTGGAGTGCGCCGGGCCTGCTCGGATACAGGGCGTGCCACGGCGAGTTCTCGTAGTGTTTCCGCGTCAGGTAAACGACCGGCCCGCCGCGCTGGGCGAAGACGACGTTGCGATGCCCCCACGGGAAACCCTGCTCCCGCTCGTAGGCGTAGAGCGAATTGAACCGGCCCGGCACGTAGAACACATCCACGAGCCGCTGCGTCTGCCACCACTCGTAGGGATCGTAAATCTTGGCCGCGTCCGTGTGATCCGAGGTGCCGAGGAAGTCCAGCCCGGCCATGTCATAGGCGTAACGGAAGTGCTCCAGCGCGCAACCATCGGAGTCCGTGCGGCATCGCGAGAAGTCCGTGTGCCGGTGCAGGTCGCCGTAAACAAGCGCATACTTTTTCCCGCCCACGCTCCAGGTGTGATGCTGGTCGCGCGGCCGGTCGGGAGTCAGGCCGTTCAGATAAGGTTCCGGCTCGGGCAGCATCGTCACCCTTACGGCAGGCTCCTTGAAGGGCTGATATTTTCCCGCCACTTCCGCGAGGTAAACTCCGGAGGTCAGCACCATCTTCGTCGTGCGCTTGTCGCTCGCCCAGCACAGCAGCATCTGATCCCCGCGGCGCGCCAGCGTGCAGTGCCGGTCCTGGCCGAACGCGCTGTCGGGCACTTCCAAGGGCTGCGACCACGTCTTCAATGCGGCATCGTATTTCGTCACCGCGATCATCCACCGGCTGTTGGAGTAGAACCTCCACGCCAGCGCCGGGTTTCCGTCCGCATCCGTTGCCACGGTGGGAAGGTTGACCGCACTGGTGGGGCGTGGCGCGGGCCGGCCATCGGAAGGCACGGGAACTTCGCTGAACTTTTCCGACGCGATGTCGAAGTAGCCGAGCAAAATCCGTTTCATGCCGTTCATGCCGTCTTGATCCTCGTGACCGCGCATCGGCTTGCCCCAGAGACGCCGGCCGCGTTCGGCGGTGATCCAAAGCCCGCCGCCTCCCTTGGCCACCGCGATGCTCGCACGTGCTTCGTATTCGGGAGAGTTCGTCAGCGGCTGCTCCTTCACACGACCATCTGTGCCAACGTGCGCGAGATAAAGATTGAACTCGCCGCCACGCGACGAATCGAACGCGATCCACGCGCCGTCTTTGCCATCGAACGCAAGACGGGGCTCCCAGTTGCCGCCCTCCGGTTTGCTGACGGCGATTTCCTTCGACCACTGCCCCGATTTCGGATCAAGCCAGCGAGCGAAGACATCACCCTGGCCGCGTCGCATCGACTGCCACACGACCCACACACGGCCCGCGTGATCCGTGCCCGCGTCGGCAAACGTGTCGCTGCCGGAGGATTCCGCGAGGGTGGCGGCCGCATTCAGTTTGCCGTCAGCGAAGCGGCGTGCGCGGAGCGTCACGACGTTGCGTGCATCCACCTGACCCCAAAAAACCCACACCGCCCCGTCCGCGCCAACCGTGATCGCAGGCTGATGCACGACGCCCGGCTCGGAGAGCGTGGCCACGGTTTCGATGCCGCCTGCGGCCTTGCGCGCGAGCTTCAGCACATCGGCCTTGCCGTCGTGCTCGATGTAGCTGATCCACGCGCTGCCGTTCGCATCGAGCGCCATCGCCGGGAAGTCGCGATGCAGACGGGTGTCGGCGAGTTCCCACCGCTGGCCGAGCGGCGAAGCGAGCGCCCCGGCGGACGGCTGCGCCGCCCTCTTGGCCGCTCCTTTCTTACCGGCCTTTTTCTCCGCAGCAACGCTGATCAGGGCGACGGAAAGGAGGGCGGCCAAAAGTCCAGAACTGCGCCAGGCAGTCTTCTTTGCTGGGAGACTGTTCATGCGCTGGATTCGACCACGCTCAACGGAGAACGGAAAGCTGATTTCGGGACCGGGCTGTTCGTCCTGCGTGTCGGCATCGCAGCCGCGCGGAAAATTCAGCTGCGGGCGGCAGATGCGTGGCGCGCCTGCCGTTTGGGGACGCCCGGGATGTCTCCGGCAATCTCCCGTTGAGCTGGCGGAGGCAGAAACGGCTGCATGAAAGGCGGGCGCTCCCGCCGGCCTGCGGCTTCAAAATCCGCCAGCAGCGCCCGGCCGGCCTCCCCTGCCCCGTGGCCACGCACCGTCGTCAGATAGTCGAACAGCGCCTCGGCCAGGCCCGCCAGCGCGATGCCGTGCCGCCGGCCCACGCGTGCGAAAAGCCAGTCGCTGAACGCGAGAAAGCACGCGAAGGGCGAGGGAGAAGTTGCGTCGCGACTCACCGGCTCCGCCCACAGCAGCGGCGCGGCGGTGCGGAAGTTTCCCGAGTTTGCCACGAGGTCCCAGTAGCGCGCAAAACGGCGCAGGCGTTGCATCGTCGGGAAGTCAATGTCGCGGTTGCAGAGCAGCTCGTAGGGCGGCTGCGGACTGTAGCGCATGGCATAATCCGCATCATGCCGCACGATGGGCGTGCCGCGCAGACGCTTGAGCATCCCCACCTGGATTTCCTGCGGTCCCAGTGCCACGAGCCGGTCGAAGCCCGCCGCGAAGCACGCCAGGCTCTCGCCGGGCAGGCCCACGATCAAATCCGCGTGGATGTGGATGCCCGTGTGGCGACGCAGCCATGTGAGGTTCTCCGCAAGCTTCGCGTAATCCTGCCGGCGCGAGATGTTGCGGGCGGCAAGTTCATCAAATGTCTGCACTCCAACTTCCAACTGCACTGCACCGGCTGGAAACTGCGCCAGCAGTTCGCGCAGCGGCTCCGGCAGCCGGTCCGGCACCATCTCGAAGTGGACGAATAACCCCGGCCGCATCCGCGCCAGAAAAAATTGCAGGATGGCCCGGCTGACCATCAGGTTCAGGTTGAACGTCCGGTCCACAAACTTGAACTGCGCCGCGCCGCGCGCCAACAGCCGGTCCATGGCCGCCAGGAACGGCTCCAGTGGAAACTGCCGCACCGGGATGTCCAGCGACGACAGGCAGAACTCACAGGTGAACGGACACCCGCGCGACGCCTCCACGTAGATGACCCGGTGCGCCAGATCGGCATCGGTGTAGAACTCGTAGGGCAGTGTGACCTGCTCCAGCTTGGGCAGCTCGGCGGGGATGATCTTGGGGAGCGGAGCGCACTCTCCCGCTCGTAATCCTGATCCTGCTCCATCGGGAGGGGAGGAAAGAGCAGGATTAGGATCAGGATCATGAGCAGGAGGGGCGGAAAGCAGCCGTCTGCACACCTCGGCAAACTTCACGTCCGCCTCGCCCGTGATGACGTGATCCGCGAGGCGCACGATTTCCTGTTCCTCCCACTCGTAGCTCACCTCCGGCCCGCCGAGTATGACGGTGACTTCCGGCGCGATGCGCTTGAGCAACCCCACGACCTCGGTGGTCTCGCGCACGTTCCAGATGTAAACGCCCAGGCCGACGATCCGGGGCCGACGCGCGAGCAACTGCTCCACGACATCCATCGGCCGCTGCTGAATCTCGAACTCCAGCAGCGCGGTGCGGGGCTGGAGCTGCCCGAGGTTCGCGAAGAGATAGCGCAGCCCAAACGCGCAGTGGATGAACTTCGCGTTGAGCGTCGCGAGCAGGATGTCAGCGGGCTGGACCACTGATGAACACTAACCAGCACCAACGGAGGGACGCCAGCACCGCCTTCATTGGCACAGGCCTGCGCGGGCCAGGGTCCGGGTGCTCAAAGGTATTTCTTCAGCAACGGGGCGAGTTCCCTCTTCGTCTTCGCCGGCCAGAGCTTCGGATCGGTCATGATGGCGTTGCGCAGCGCATCGTGGCACGGCCAGTTCGGCTCCGCCGGGATGAACGGCAGGACGTGCTGGACGGTGCGCTTGGCGGTCTCGGCGTTGCGCTTGAGGTTCTCGATGACCATCTCGACGGTCACATGCGCCTCGTCCACCTTCCAGCAGTCGTAGTCGGTGATCATCGCCATCGTGGCGTAGGCGATCTCCGCCTCGCGGGCGGACTTGGCCTCGCCGAGGTTCGTCATGCCGATGACATCGTAGCCCAGCTTGTGGTTGGTGAGCGACTCGGCGCGCGTGCTGAAGGCCGGGCCTTCCATGTTCACGTAGGTGCCGCCGTCGTGGACGCGCGCCTTCTGGGCCTTGGCGGACTTCAGGAGCAACTGGCGCAACTCCTCGCTGATCGGGTCCGCGAATGCGACGTGCGCCACGATGCCGCGCCCGAAAAACGTGTGTTCAAAGTCGCGCTTGGTGCGGTCAAGGAACTGGTCCGGCAGCACGATGTCGCACGGCCTGTATTTTTTCTGGAGCGAGCCGACGGCGCTGACGCTGATGACCCATTGGACGCCAAGGGATTTCATCGCCCAGAGGTTGGCGCGGTGGTTCAGCTCGCTGGGCAGGATGCGGTGCCCGCGCGCGTGGCGCGGGAGGAAGACCACGTCGCGCCCGGCGAGCTGGCCGGTGAGCAGCTCGTCCGAGGGATTGCCGAAGGGCGTTCTGACCTTCACCCACTTCTGCCTGGTGAAGCCCTCGATGTGATACAGCCCGCTGCCGCCGATGATGCCGATGCGATGAATTGCCATGCCGCAGAATGATAGACAGCGGCCCCGCCTGTGTGCCAGCCGCTTTCACTGAGCACGGCGAGCCTTCGATCTGCCGGTGTTCCACATCCGGACAGAGGGGCATTCCCACTGTCAAAAAGCAAAAGGCGGGACAGAAGTCCCGCCTTCGCAGAAGCAATGTGGCGCACCAACAACTAGGCGCCCGACTCGTTGCCGCGCGTGTCCTTCTCCTTCACGGCGGTGGCACCCTTGCCGATGCGCTTGCGGAGGTAGGTGAGCTTGGCGCGGCGGACGGCGCCGTGGCGCTCGATCTCGATCTTGTCCACGCGCGGGGAGTTCACCGGGAAGATGCGCTCCACGCCCTCGCCGTAGCTGATGCGGCGGACGGTGAAGGATTCCTCCAGCCCGCGGCCGCGCTTGCCGATGACGACACCGCTGAAAATCTGGATGCGCTCCTTGTCACCTTCCACGACCTTCGTGTGGACCTTGACGGAGTCGCCCACGTTGAAGACCGCCTTCTCCTTGCGGAGCTGTTCGCCGTGAATCTTGTCGAGTAGTGCCTGGTTCATAAATTGTTTCTGTCTTGGTGGCGGATGTCGCCGCCGGATTTTCGTTTCGTTCGGTTGGCGGTCTGGGACCGCCGCTACATTTCATTTCCTGCCGTCGAGCAAATCTGGCCGCCGTTCGCGCGTGCGCTGCACCGCCTGTTCGCGCCGCCACTTCTCTATCTCCGCGTGGTTGCCGGAGAGGAGGATGTCGGGAACCTTCAGGCCCCGAAACTCCGCCGGCCGCGTGTATTGCGGATACTCCAGCAGCCCGTGGCTGAAGGACTCGTCCGCAGCGCTCTCGTCGTCGCCCAGCACGCCGGGCAGCAGGCGCGTCACGCAGTCCACGATGATCATCGCCGGCAACGCGCCGTTGGTCAGGACGTAGTCCCCGATGGACAGTTCGTCATGCGCCAGCGCGGTCCGGACGCGCTCGTCGTAACCCTCATAGCTGCCGCAGACCAGCAGCAGATGCTCCTGCTGCGCCAGCTCGCGCGCGATGGACTGGGTGAACTTCCGACCGGCCGGGCCGAGGAGGATCACCCGCGTCGATGCGGTTTTCAGTTGCTCAACTGCTTCAAAGAGCGGTTCGGGCTTCAACAGCATTCCCGGTCCGCCGCCAAATGGACGGTCGTCCACCGTGCGGTGCCGGTCGTGCGTGAAGTCACGCAAATTGTGGATTTGCAGGTCCAGCTTGCCTGCCGTCCGCGCCCGCTTGACGATGCTTTCGTCCAGCGGACCCGCGAACATCCCCGGAAACAAGGTGAGCACGTCAATCTTCATGCTCGGTGTCGCGCGGTCCCGGTCGCGCTCCGGCCCGTGCCGGTCAGTCTTCGACAATCTCCACCGCGCAGCGGATGCCGCGCTTGGCCGCGCCCACCTGCGTCAGGGAGCGGATGGCCTGGATGGTCGCCCCCTGCTTGCCGATGATTTTGCCGACATCGGTCGGGTGCAGGCGCAGCTCGTAAAGGGTCTGCCCGCCGTGTTCGACCGGTGTGACGGTCACCGCGTCAGGCCTGTCCACAAGGCCCTTCACGACATATTCGAGGAAGGCCTGCATGGTGGCAGTTACTTGGCGGTGGTGGCGGCGCGTCGGGCTTTCCTGATGAAGCTCGCCACGGTGTCGCTGGGCTGTGCGCCCTTGCTGACCCAGTATTCAGCACGTTCGAGGTTCAGCTTGAAGTTGGTGTCCTTCTGGCCGGGCAGGTAAGTGCCGATTTCCTCGATGAACTTGCCATCGCGCGGGCTGCGGCCATCGGCCACGACCACGCGAAAGGCCGGCGTATTGCGCGCGCCGACTCGCTTCAAACGGATTCTGACTGGCATAAAATCGTTATGTTTCGCCGTTGCGCTGCGCCTTTTCCCGCACGCACCGCAACGGTTCCTTATCAAAAAGGAGCGGGAGGTTAGCCATGCTGTCACTTATGACGCAAGAACTGATTTTTCGACATGAGGAATGACCGATCCGGGGCATGTCGGGCGCGAAATGGCCGGCTGTCTGTGACGGGCACGGCATCACTGATCCGTGAGATTGAACTTCGGATGATTCACCGGCCAACTCAACGTCTGGGGATCACAGGCAGGAGGATGTGCGAGGCCTGTTCCGCCGCATGCATCACCCTCTGTTCAGCGACGACGAACCGGGTTTCGAGGCCGATGTTGTCCGCACCGGTGTTGAGGTTGCGCAGGTAGTAAGGGAAGAAGCTGCTGGAAATCTCGACGCGGATGCGATGGCCCTTCGCAAAGGCGTTGGCCGTGGTGCGCCAGAAGTCGATCGTGTATTCGTAAACCCGGCCCGGCTCGATGACACTCAGCTTCTCCGCGTTGAACGCCCCGCTCCGCGCGGGATCGCGATGCCGGGCGCGCATGACGCCCTCGCAGAGCATCGCCGCGAAGCCGTCGGGCTGCACGTCGATGAGCCGGACCATCCAGTCGGTGTCGCGGGCCGAGGTGGCGGCGTAGAGCTTGGCGGTGATCGGGCCGGTGACCTCAACCTCTTCTTCCAGCGGCGGCGTGGTGTAGACGAGCACGTCCCGCCCGCTGGCTGACTTGCGCGTGTCGGCCGCGCCGTCCTCCAGATGGCCGCCGGTGAACGGCGAGCGCGTCGGTTGGGCGGGATCGTAGGTGTAGGTGTCAAACGCCGCCCCGCCTGAGCCGGGTGGCGACGTGCTCAAGGAGCCATCGCCGCCGGCGGAATTCGCCTTGCCGCCGCTGTGCAGATAATACTTCGTCCAGCGCGTCTGCGGCAGCGGCCAGTCCTGCTCGGCGTGCCAGTGGTTGCGCCCCATCACGAAGACATGGACCGGCGGGTCGCTCATCACGCTGTTGGCGTGGCCCTTGAGCCAATGATCGAACCAGCGGCAGACGTAGCCGTCCCAGTTGATCACCGCCTCCGCCCCGTAGTCGAACGCGCCCACCTTGCGGTTCTGGTTGAAGATGTGCGGCCACGGGCCGATCACCATGCGGGGTTGGCGGGCCTCGGGCGTCGCGCCGTGCTGTTTCATCGCCAGGTAATTCATCGGCGAGCCGGGAAAATCGGCGTCGAACCAGCCCGTCGCGGCGAGCGAGGGCACTCTGACCTTCGTGTAGGACTCCGGCGTCTGGTAGGCGATGCCGCGCCAATACGGATCGCTTGCCGTGTTGCCGCGAATCCACTTCTCAAACCACGGCGCATCCAGCGCGCCGCGCAGTTCGTTGAGTTTGAGGTAGGGCAACTGCAGGTAGTCGTTCAGCCGCCGGTCATTGGCCCCAAATCCGCCGTAAGGCCCCGGGCCAATGGTTTGCGCCACGCGCCCGGCCACGCCTCCTGCCCAGTCCAGCATCACGCCCACGAGCACGCCGTTTTGATACGGAATGTTGTGGAACTGATCGGGCGGCGCGACCTCCGGCACGATGGCCCGCAGCGACGGCGGGGCCTGCGTGGCCGTCCACCACTGCGTCCAGCCCATGTAGGACAGCCCCATCATGCCCACCTTGCCGTCGCACCACGGCTGCGCGGCCAGCCACTCGACGAGATCGTAACCGTCCGTCTTGTGCTTTGGATCGAACGGATCCCATGTGCCCTCCGAATCAAATCGTCCGCGTGAGTCCGCCACCGCCACCGCGTAACCACGTTTTGCAAACCAGCTGCCGCGCGCGATGTAGCCGGGGTTGTTGCTGTAAGGCGTGATGATCAGGATTGCCGGGAAACGTCCGGCGGCCTTCGGTTGAAACACATCCACGGAAAGCCGCACGCCATCGCGCATCTTCGCCTTGTGTCCGCGCGTCGCCTTCACTTCGAACTGCTCGGCTGAATATTTTCCCGGAGCAGGTGCCTGGCCGGACGCCGGCACAACAACGCAGACCAAGGCGATAGAGAGGATGAGGGCAAGCGTGCGATTCGTTTTCATGACAGTGGTGGTTTTCGGGTGAATGGATTCAGAGGTGCTCCCGCATTTCAAGGTCTGGCTTCTGCCGCCTTCACATTTCCCAGCACGCTCATCACCTTGCGGTCGCGTTCGTTGAACAGATGCAGCCCGTCCGCCCCGTCGGCATACCAGCGGGCGGCGCGGGTCTGATACTGCTCCAGCGAGAGCGTGGGACGTCCACGCGGCTTCATCTTGCCCTCGGCGATCAGCTTGTCCTCGGCGGGGGTGGTATCGTGACCGCCAAGAATGGCTTCCTCGCCGAAGAGCACGGCGCAGCCGGTGCCCTTCGCCATCTTCACAAACGGAGCAAGGTCGAACTCGTAACCGCCCAGCTCCCCCTTCGGCGGCCGCGGCGGCCACGTCCGTTCACCAACGACAAGGTAGTCGAGCAGCCCGTCCTTCAGCCACGTCTGGAAGTCGCAACCCCAGGTCGGATACCTTTTCCAGTCAATGCGCACGGAGAGTCCCAGATGCCGGTCTTTGCGCCGCCCCGCGTCATCAAGCAGCTTTCGCACGCCGCGCACAAACGCCGTCATGCGTTCATACCGCAGCGGTGTCCAGCGCGGATCAGATGCCTCCACGGTGGCAGCCTCAACGCCGTATTTGTCCTTGAACGCCTTCGCCATCGGTTCCTCGAAACCGAAGAAATCGGGATCACGCTGGAAGTCGAGGTTGATGCCGTCGATGTCCCGCTCGGCCACCTCGCGCAGGATGACCAGCTTGAATTCGCGCACCTCCGGGAAGGCATACGAAAGCTTCGTCCGATCCTCGCCCTTTTTGCCCCGCACACGAAACTCGGGATGGGCCCACCAGAAGGTGCTGTTCAGCATGCGCGCGATCGAGTCGTCCTTCGCACCCGCCCCGTAATCGCCGTTCATGCGCAGCGAGGCGTAGCAGGCGATGCCCGCCTCGTGGCACGCACCGGCGACGACCTGCAACGTGTCCACACCATCGGCGGCGAGCCGATGCAACGTCTCGGCCGCCAGCTTGTCTCCACGGCGCGGAAACTCCTTCACACCGGCGCCGATCAGCTCGGTTGCCTTCGACGGATAGTTCGCCCGGCTCCCGGCGACCACGCACCACTCCATCACCGCCACCTGCGTGTCGCGATACCCGAGCATCTCCTTTCGCAAATCTTCCGCAGACTTGTAGCGCCCGAAATGAAACGGGCTGAAGCCGTCGTCATTGACTACGATGAGTTTTGCGCCGTTGCGCGGCCTGGGGGCTTCGGCGGCAGTGAAGAACAAATACGGATGCTGCTTCGGCGTCGCCGCCATCCCGGCGGCGGAAGGCTTGTTCGCCCGCAGCGGCAGCAACGGATCAGCGGGCGGCCCCGCGCAGAGATTTTTCAACATTCGTTCCGTTGGTGGCGATCCAGCAGCGGGACTCTGACGGTCCTCTGCGCCCGGGGCAACAGTCGCGGCCGGCGGTGCCAGCAGCAGGGCGGTGAGAATGAGGATCGTTGCTTTCACAAAGTTCTCTGTCGGTCTTCTGATTGCGCGGCCTATCTCTTTACGGCGCTGCCACAACCGCATTTCATCACAGCGAATGATCGAAAGCGAGCGTGACTGCCCTGATCACGGTGGGCTGAACGAGGGCGTATCTTGCTGACTTTTGCACCCTGACCGCGGCTCCGCGCGCGAACAGCACGCCATCGCGAGTGAGTTGATCCAGATTCGGCTTGCGACTTTCCGCATTCACCATCTGCGCGTCGAGGTCCGCCCAACCGTGATCTCCGGAGTATAGGAGAGGATGTTCGGCTTGCGATCCGTGGCGTGCGCTGACGTGACGAGAAACTCGCCGACCGCAAGTGCGAGGATAAGGGAAAGCTTTGCCCTGATGATGAAGCTGCGGCGACTTGAATGGAATGAAGCAATGAACTTTGCCTTGTTTACTTTCGCGATGCTTCGGTGTGGGCAACGGGCAGCCACGAGCGGTAGCGCGTGCCGCTCGCACCGGCGCTGGCGAAGTCACTCAGCCGCAGCGGACCGTTCGTCGTGGGCACTTCGAGAAGCAGCCACGGGGCCTTGAGATTTTCAGATCGCGCGGACGAAGGGATGAGTTTCGCCTCTGAGAATCGCGCGGGCTCGACGGGCGGGATGCCTGCTTCGTCGAACGCATTGTCACGCTGGTCATACGTGAGCAAGAGCGGGCCGCGATAGATGCTGATTTTGCCTTTCTGTTCTTGCTGCCCCTCGAACGTGCGCAGTTTCAGCGGCAATAGAAGCTCCACCGTATCGGCATCGCGCCACGTGCGCGCGGCTTCGAGATAAGTGCCGGGCTTCAGCGTGACGGCCGTGCCCGCAATACGGGTGCCCGCGCCTTCGGCCCAGGCGGGAATGCGGAAGCGCAGGCGCACCGGTTTGTCACTGGTGATGTGCCAGATGATGCGGCCATCGAGTGGATACGTGGTCTCGCAGCGCAGTGAGACCGCCGCGCCGGAGCCATCGTTGTTCGACCATTCGAGCGGTCCGAGCCAGTTCACGGTGAAGCCGCGGTCATCGCGCATCACCGCCCAATCGCTCAACATCCCGAGAGTGCGCGGGCCGTTGACGGAGCAGCAGTTCAACTCCGGCGAACCGGCGCGCGCCTGAAACACAATGTCGTGCGCGCTGGCCTTGCGCACCCCATCCATCGGTGTGTTGTAAGTCCACCAGCGCCCGCTCGGATGCTGCGCGCCGAGGGCGGCGTTGAAAGTGGACAGCTCCAGCTCATCGGCCACTTGCGGATCGCCCGTGAGCCGCAGCATGTCGCAGCTCAACGCCATCCACGCGACGGTGCAGCACGTCTCGATTTTAGTCGGCGCAAACGCATTCCCCGTAGCCTTTTCGCCACCGCTGAATGCGCCCGTGTTGCGCCGGTCGAACTCGCGGATCGTGCGCCAGTGGCTCGTGAACGCGTCCCGGCAGCTCGTCTCGCCGGTGATGCGCCACAGCTCGGCGAGCGCTTGCACGTC
>JBAYGL010000051.1:0-17336 GCA_041666725.1 Limisphaerales bacterium | reverse complement strand
CAGCCTGCGACTCGGACGCAAACTGCGCTGGGATCCGGTGAAGGAGCGGTTCGACTGTGAGGAGGCCAACCGCATGATCTGGCGCACGCCGCGCGCGCCGTGGAGGATTTAGCGACTGGAAACTGCTGAACCCATCCACCGGTCAAACTTGAAATTGAGGAACCAATCATGAACGCAAAGCCGCTCCGACTTCTGTTGTCCTGCACGCTGATCTCATGGTCAGCGATGGCCGCCGACATCACCCAACTCGTCGCCGGCATGGCCGGCTACGAATCCGGCGCGAGCTTGGAACCGTTGTCCCGGATCGAAATCCTGGTGCGCCAGTCCGTCGGCAAATCAGGCTTGAGGAATGACCTCGAAGTGGAGCTGACGAAGCTCATCACCGGCAATGCCACCTACGAAGCGAAACGTTTCGCCTGCCAGCAACTGGCCGTCGTGGGATCGGATCGCTCGCTGCCCGCCGTAGGCGAGTTGCTCAGGCACGGCGAGACCGTCGGCATTGCCTGCCTCGCCCTCGGCACACGCCCGTCGGCCAAGGCCGGCGCAGTCCTGCTGGAAGCTCTCTCCTCGCTCCGTGGTGCCGCCCGCACGCAGGTTGTTGACACGCTGGGAGACCGCCGCGACACCCCGTCAGTGAAGCGACTCGCTGATCTTGCGCGCGACCCTGATCTGACAACGGCTGAAGCCGCCATCACGGCGCTGGGCAAGATCGCAGACCAACCCGCCATCGAAGCCATCGCCAGATTGCGCAAGGAAGCCAATCCCGTGCTGACCCGCGCTGTGCTGGATGCTTCCCTCCGGGTTGCGGAGTCACTGGCTGCGGCCGGGAACCGCAAGGCTGTCGCCGCCCTTTACGAGGAGTTGGGCCAGCCCTCGCAACCTCTGTTTGTGCGGCGCGCTGCGGAAGCCGCGCTGCGGGGCATCCATCAGAACGGCAGCAATCGATGAAACCTCGCCTTTATCTCGGACGCTCATCCGGAAAAGGAGTGGTTCTTGATGCTGACATGTGATGGGGTGAAGGCCGTCTGCCGGGCGTGGCCGCAAGAGCCGTTCGCCCCGAGCCTCGAAGCGCATCCATATCCATGTTCCCATCGCTGCTTGAACCAGCGGAGTTGAGCAGAATCACATGAAACGAAAAGCATCACGGATAACGGCGACAATGACAGGGCTTGTGGTGACACTTCTGCTGGCCGCTTCTGCCGGGGCGGAAGAACACAAGCCGCTGTCCTTCGCCTACCGGTCGTTCTGGCCTGAGTTTGAGGCGATGAGGCAGTTCAAGGAAGCAGGCGTGAGCACCGTCTGCATCTTCGCCGCCAACACCGACAACTCGCTCGGCAAGCCCTACTCCAAATACCCGCCGGTCTGGCGCTGGTTCGGAAAGTATGATTTCGCATCGCTGGACAAGCAGTATGACGACGTGCTCGCGGTGAACCCGGACGCGGAGTTCATCTGCATGATCGACCTCAACACGCCGGTCTGGCTTCAGCGTCAACTGTCGCTCGGCGGACACAGTGCGGAGTGTGAGAGCTTCACCATGCTGAGCTGCGCCTGCTCCAATCCGGCGTGGCGCAAGGCGACGGCCGAGTATCTGGTGGCGGTCGTCAAGCACATGGAGGTGCGATACGGCAACCGCGTAAAGGCATACCTGCTGGCCGGCGGTCAGACCGACGAGTGGATGGACTACAGCCGCGGTGTCGCGGGCCGTGCCAAGACACAGGCATGGAAGGCGTGGCTGAAATCGCGCGGAAAAGCAGAGGTGCCCGTGCCCGCGCTGGAACGGCTGGATCGGGCCTCGTTCGAGAATTTGATCCGCGACCCGGCCACCGAACAGGATGTGATGGATTACGCCCAGTTCACGGGCGACCTCATCGTGGACACGGTGCTTGAGTTCGCGAAGAAGACGCGGTCGCTCATTCCGAAGCAGCGTCAGATCGGCATGTTCTTCGGATACATTCTCGAACTGACGGGATCACGCATGGTCTGGTCGGGACATCTCGAATACGAGCGGCTCTACAGTTCGCCCGACATTGATTTCTTCATCAGCCCGGGCACCTACAGCGACCGTCCGATGGGCGGTGGCAGCGGCTTCATGGTTCCCAACGCGACCCGGCTGCTGAACAAAAAGGGCTTCCTTCACGAGATTGACCACCGCACGCCGACTTACAACGTCAAGCTGGACGAGTTCGTGTCCATCGGCTGGATGTTCCCCTGGAAGGACCAGGCGGAGACCGATGCCGGACTGAAGCGCGAGTTCGCCCTGGCGATCATCAACCAGGCTTCGCTGTGGTGTTTCGACATGTGGGGCGAAGTGTTCAAAACCCCGGAAACCATGAAGGTGGTCGCACAGAGCAAAAAGCTGTGGGACCAATATGGTGTCATGCCGCTGAAGAGCCGGGCGGAGGTGGCGCTGGTGGTGGATCCGCAAAGCGCGCGATACCTCAATGATCTTCACGCCGCCATCCCGCAGATTTACCAGGGCACGCGGAACAAACTGAACCGGCTCGGCGCGCCGTTCGAGGTCTTTTCCTTCAACGATCTTTCGCGCGCCGACCTGGCCCGATACCGCCTGTTTGTCTTCCCCGGCCTCTTCGAGATCACGCAGGAGAAAATGAACGTGCTGCGGAAACATGTCCTCAACAACAACCGCACCGCGCTGTTCCTCTACGCGCCGGGCATCTGCGACGGCAAGAGCCTCGACCCCGCTCGCGTGAAGGCGCTGACCGGCACCGCGTTCAAGGTGCCCGGCGTCAGCACCGTGCAACATGAGGGCTGGAAGGCTGTCTATGTTGGCAACTATGCGGAGCTGACTCCAGCGATGTTGAAGAAATCGGCCCGGGAAGCGGGCGTGACGATTTACTGCGATGACGAAGTTCCGGTTTACGCCAACGAGCGTCTTGTGGCGATCCACATGGCGCAGGGCGGCGAGAAGACCATCACGCTGCCGATTGATTGCCGCCAGGTTCGCGAACTCTACACGGGACGGGCTGAAACGGTGAAGGCAGGTCAGTTTCGCCATGCATTCAAGACACCCGACACGGCGTTGTTTGAACTGATTCGGTAAAGCTCAAGAGGAAGCAAACAAACGATGAAACCATCTGAAAATCTTCCCATGCTACGCATTCTGTCGCTTCTCAGCGCAGGGATTGCACTCCACGCTGTTCTGATGGGAATGGCGATGGCCGCTGAACCATCCGCCGAGCCACCGCTGATCGCACGCTATGTCGCCGTTGATAATGTCTGCGCGTGGCCTCAACTCGCCGTGCTCCGCGATGGCACCATTGCAGCCATCCTTCACAACCAGCCTGCACACGGCTTGTGCGAGGGAGATGTCGAGTGCTGGACGAGCGCCAGCGGGGAGTTCTGGACCAAGGCCGGCACGCCTACCCAGCACGAACCGAACACCATCCGGATGAACCACGCCGCCGGTCTTGCCAAGAACGGCGACCTGATCGTTCTCTGCTCCGGCTGGACCAATGAGCAGCAGCCGGGCCGTCCGAAGCAGAAGCCTTTCCGCGATGCCACCCTGCGTCCTCTCGTCTGCCGCTCCAGCGATGGCGGACACACATGGACGCGGAGCAAGGAGTTTCCTGTGCCGGAAACAAACCAGTTCATTCCGTTCGGCCCCATTGTGGCGGGCGAGGACGGCGCGCTCCACGCCTCCTGTTACGCAAACCGCAGCGCGTGGCACTTTCGCAGCCATGACGACGGCCGGACGTGGCAGCCCGGGGCGGTCATCGCGGCGGGATATAACGAAACATCCCTCCTGCACCTCGGTGGCAAGCGATGGATGGGGGCCGCGCGTCTGAATAGCACGGACCTGTTCCGTTCCGACGACGACGGCGCGACATGGCAGGGGCCGCAGCCCGTGACCGGACATGGTGAAATCAACGGTCACCTCGCCCGCATCAGGGATGGCCGTCTGTTGCTGAGTTATGGCAATCGCATCAAAGACCAATATGGCGTGACGGCGAAGTTGAGCAGCGACGAGGGGAAGACGTGGAGTGCTCCGTTGCGTCTGGCCCGTGTGCTCTCCGGGGATTGTGGTTACCCGAGCAGCGTGCAGCGGGCGGATGGGAAGATTGTGACCGTTTACTACGCGAAGAGCGCAGAGAACCATAATCGCTACCACATGGGCGTCGCGATTTGGGAGTCACCGCCAAGATGATCTGTGACAGCATCAGGAACGGCGAAGCAGACTGTCCGTTTGAAGAAACGGCGGCCCAACAAGTGGAACATCAGGTTTAAGAAACAGAAGAATATTTAACCTGCGATGCCCCTGAAATCGGGTAGACTCCAACGACGAGTCCGATCTTTGCGGACAGCATGTTTTGCAGTGCGCCAAGCCGTTATCGGCCGGGGAACGGGCTGTCACTCCCGGTGACCCGGAAATGCGAGTTCCGCTTACTTTTATGAAAACCTCCCGACCTGATCGCGCCCTCGCCGGCCTTGATTGGACTCGTTTCCTGTTTGCGCCGCTGGCACTCGGCACGTGGCTGATGATGCCGATGCTGCCCTTGCGGGGGCAATCGCCCGTGGTCATCGACGACTGCCGTTACGCCGACGATGCCGCGGCCCGCGCCGTCTGGCAGCCGATGAAGGGCTCGGCTCCGCCTTCGGTGACGATGCTTGAAGGAGTCAAGGTGCTGCGTCTGCCGTGCAAGTTTGCAAGCAACCAGGTCGACCGGGCCTCATGGGATCGCAAAGCTCCGCTTGACCTGAGCGATTGCAGCGGCATCCAGTTTCAACTCCATTGCCGCAACAGCTCGCCGGTGTCCCACTTCAGCATCTATTTCGAGAGCGGCGGCGGTTGGTATTCTTCAGCGTTCTTTCCGGAGATCTCCGGCTGGAACACCATCACCATCGACAAGGCAGCCACCCGCGTCGAGGGCAAGCCCGCCGGCTGGGATGCCATCAAGACCATCCGCATCTCCGCCTGGCGCGGCGGTGACACGGACACCGAGCTGCTCCTCGGGAATCTGCGCAAAGTGGGCACGCTCGGCCAGGACGTCCTCGTGGCCGTGCTCCGCTGCGATTCCCTCGCGCAAAGCCAGCCTGATGAGGCGAAGGGTGCCGCGCAATTCGCCGGCAACGTTGCGGAGCTCCTCCGGGAGTCGGGCCTCGGCTCCGCGACGTTGAGCGACGAGAACATCACGGCGCAGCAGTTGCGCAAAGCGAAGCTCGTCGTCCTCCCGCACAACCCCACCATGCCCGCCCGCACCGTGGAAGAACTGATCAAGTATCTCAATGGCGGTGGTAAGCTGCTCACTTTCTACGGGCTGAACCCCAGACTTCGCGCGGTGGTGAAGATCGACAGCGGGCCCTTTGTGAAACCTGCCCGCCCTGGCTACTTCTCCTCGATGCGCTTCACGAACGACGCGATGCCCGGCGCACCCGCCAGGGTGGGGCAGGCTTCGTGGAACATTCACGAACCCAAACCCGTCCCCGGCGCCAGCCGCGTCGTGGCGGAATGGTTCGACGGCGGTGGCAAGCCCACCGGCCGCGCCGCCGTGGTCGTGTCGGCGAACTGCGTGGAGATGTCGCATGTCCTGCTCACCGATGACCGTGCGAACAAACGCCGGATGCTTCTCGCGATGGCCGGCCATCTTGCCCCCGAGCTTTGGGAGCAAACCGCGGCAGCCGCCCTGGCGCGCGTCGGGCAGGTGGCGGGTTTTCACAGCTTCGAAGAGGCGAGCGCGCAAATCGGCAGGCAGGGAGGGACGAACAAGCGGGTCTCCGAGCTGCTGGCCGACGCCGCCAATCTGCGCGAGGCCGGCGTCACGGCCCGCAGCCAGCGCCGCTTCGCGGAAGCCTGCGACCACGCCGCCGATGCCGCGCAGCGCATGATGGAGGCGTATTGCACCGCGCAGAAGCCGCAGCCCGGCGAGTTTCGCGCGTTCTGGTGCCACAGCGCCTTCGGTGTTTCCGGCATGGATTGGGACGCGGCGATTCAGCGGCTCGCGGAGAATGGTTTCACCGCCATCATTCCCAACATGCTCTGGGGCGGGGTGGCCTACTACCAGAGCAAGGTTCTCCCCGTGTCACCGGAAGTGGCCAGGAGCGGCGACCAGATCGCGAAGTGTGTTGAAGCGTGCAAAAAGCACGGACTGAAAATCCACGTCTGGAAGGTGAACTGGAACCTCGGCCAGACGCCCGGCGACTTCCTCGAACGGATGCGCCGCGAAGGCCGGTTGCAGGCCAGTTCACGCGGCAAGGAGGAGCCATGGCTCTGCCCGTCGCATCCTGCCAACCAGAAGATCGAGATCGACTCCATGGTCGAGGTTGCGCGCAATTACGACGTGGACGGCATCCACTTCGATTACATCCGCTACCCGGACTCCGACCACTGTTACTGCGCCGGCTGCAAGGAGCGGTTTCAAGGCGCCAGCAAGCTGACCCTGGGACAGTGGCCTCAGGAAGTGGTGACGAACGGCCCGACGCGCCTGGCCTGGCTGGAATGGCGACGCGGCAACATCACGACCGTGGTCAAGGCTGTCAGCGAACAGGCCCGGGCCGCGAAGCCCAAGATCAAGCTCTCCGCCGCCGTTTTCCGCAACTGGGCCTCCGACCGCGACGGCGTTGGGCAGGACTGGAAGCTCTGGTGTGACCGCGGTTATCTGGATTTCGTCTGCCCGATGGACTACACCGAAAGCGACGTGCAGTTTGGAAACTGGGTCAAGAGTCAGAAGGAATGGTCCGGCCGGGTGCCCTGTTATCCCGGCATCGGTGCCAGCGCCACCCGCCTGAGCCTGGGAGCGGATCGCGTGATCGGACAAATCCAGATCGCTCGTCAGCACGACACGCGCGGCTTCGTCATCTTCAACTATGGCGTGACAGAGGCCAGTGAACTGGTGCCGATGCTGGGCAAGGGCATCACGAGGAAACAATGATCTTCTTGAGATGGACGAACGCGAATCCTCGGACGCGTCGCTCCAGTTGATGGCAGGAGATCGCCGGTGAAATGCTTTTTGCTCCGCCGCACGAGGCCGACTATTTCAGGGAGTTGGGAATGATGCTGGGAGCGGCGAGCACTGCGGCTCCCTGTTCGGGCGCGTAGCGCGCCACCAGTGTCAGGCGGCTGCCCGTCGGCCGGGCGCCCTGCCAGGGCAGCGCCAGTTCGTAGCCGGTGCCCAGGGGGCCGGCGACCGCGAAGGGATGAAGGCTCGCCGCCGGGTAGGACCAGACTTGGGCGGGCTTCGCGGTCTCAAGGGCGGATTCGGAGGAAACACCGTCATACGCCAAAATATCCAGGGTTCCACTGCGAATGGGAACACCTTTGGCCCGGCTGCGACTGCTGGCGAAAACGCGCACCCCGAAACCGTCCGGTGAACCGGGCCGGGCGAACTTCAAGGCCACCGGCATCACAAGGAGATGCAGTTCGTGGATGGAATCACCACGGCTGGAAAAAACGCCTCCTCCTGATGGCGAGGAGCAGCCTGAAAGGCCCGGCAAGATCAGGGCAATCAGCAGTCCGCAGACGGACTGGCGCAGGGTCAACCTCACTTGCTGCGATGAAGTGCCCTCCTTGAAGCGGAGGGAGGCAGTTTGGCTGGACATGATGGCGGCTTGTCGCGAAGCAGGGGTTGTCACGAGCCTGTGCCTTTGCGCCCGGACGGACCGGACGGCGTTGCCGGAGGCGGCGGAAAGATCGGGTCAAGCAGGGGCTTGTTGAAGTCGTTGCGCTTGAGTTCCTCGTTGAGCCTTGAGCGTTCGAGCTGCTCGCGCAGGCTGTCAGCGGGCTCGGTCAACGGCACGGGGGTCTGAACATTTGCCAGCACTTGGGGGGTGAGGAAGATGAGGAGCTCCCTCTTCTCCTTCGTAATCTTCGTGCTGCGGAAGGCCGCGCCGAGGTAGGGGATGTCACCGAAGAACGGCACCTTGCGCTCGCGGCGATCCTCCGACGTGCCGATGAGGCCGCCGATGATGATCGTCTGGCCGCTCTGCACGCTGACCGTCGTGTTGGCCCGGCGGTTGTTGATGATGGGCACGGTGGCGCTCTTGTTGATTTCCACGTTCGAGCTGCCCAGCGAGGAGTTGGTGGTGCCAAGTTCCAGCCTCACGAAACCATCGAGGCCGATCTTCGGCGTGACGGTGAGGTTCACGCCGATGTCCTCGTAGCGGAACGAGTTGATGGTGTCGCCCTGCACGGTCACACGGCTGTCCGTGATGAGCGGCACGCGCTGGCCGACGTTGATGGTCGCGGCCTTGTTGTCCGCCGTCACGATCTGCGGCCGGCTGAGGACCTCGACCTTGGAGCGCTCCTTCAGCGCCCGCAGGATGAAGCTCGTGTCGCCGCCGGTCAGCGCCGCCGACAGGCCGCTCTTGGCGAAGTTGGCGATGCCCAGGTTGACGCCCGTGGAGTAGGCCGGCCCCCCCGCCAGACTCCATTCCAGGCCGACATCGGTGTCATCGGTCAGGGACACTTCCGCGAGCAGCAACTGGATCATCACCTGTGGCTGGGACTTGTCCAACTCGGTGATGAGCTGCTGAATCTGCACGAAGTAACGAGGGCTGGCGGAGAGCAGCAGCGTGTTGCTGTTGGTCTCGCCGACCACGGCCACCTCGCGTTCGAGCATCTGCTGGGCCGCGCCCACGGCGTCGGGCCCCAGCGCCTGTGTTACGCGCAGCCGCTCCTGGTCCAGGAAACTGCGGACGGCGAGGGCCACGTCCGCCGACTGCGTGTTCTTGAGGCGGACGATTTCCGTGCGCCGGTCGTTGGCCGTGCTGGAGTCGAGGGAGTCGATGATCTGCTCGACCATCGTCACGTAATGATCCGTGCCGCCCACGAGCAGGCTGTTGGTCCGGGGGTCAACCGTCACGGTGAGCGCGGCCTGCTCGGCCGTGCCGAGCGTCGCGCTCGCGGCGTCGTTGGTGCCGCCGGGGCGCACGAGCGTGTATTGGATCGTGCGCAGGCTCGCCGTCGTCGCGGTCGTCTTCATGCGGAACATCTGCGAGAGGATGTCGGACATCTGGCGCGCCGAGGCGTTCTTCAGGGTGAACACCTTGATCTTCGCCTCCTGCGGCGAGCTGGCGTCGAGGCGCGTGATGATCTGCTCCAGCAGGCCCATGTAATCCACCGGGCCGCTGACGATCAGCGAGTTCATGCGCGCGTCAGGCGTGATCAGCACGGCCTCCTTCAGCGCCGCCGTGATCAGGTCGCGGCCCTCCTCCGTGCGAGTGATGAACTGGAGCACCGACTGCGCGTTCGGGTTCTGCTGGTCGCTCAGCGGTGCGGGCCTGGTGTTCAGCGCGGCGTTCAGGATGGTGGAGAGCGCCTCGGCGCGCGCGTTCTTGAGCGGGAAGACCTTGATCTCGGCGATGCGCGCGACCTGCTCGGTGTCGAGGCGTTTCACCAGCTCGCTGATGCGCTTCGCGTCCACCTCGCCGCAGGAAACAACCAGCGCGTTGATGCGCTCGTCCGCCGTGACCTGCACCGGCATGTGCTGGCCGGGCAGGGCGGCGGCGCCCGGGGGTCCGTCGCGGAACAGGCTCTGGACCGTCAGCGCCACCTTCCGCACGTCCGCCTTCGCGAGCGGGAAAACGTGGATGGCGAGACCGTTGATGGCCGGCTCGGTATCAAGCTGCTTCAGGAGGTTCTCGACGATGCCCAGGTCCTCGACGTTCGCCCCCACAAGGAGCGCGTTCACCCACGAGTCGGCGATGATGGTGACGGGATCGTTCGGCTCGCCCTTCACGCGCGGTGGACGGTTCGCAAAAATGGGCTGCAATGTGGCCTGTAGTTTGGCGGCCGTGGCCTTCTTGATCGGAAACATCCGGAAGTTCAACCGGGAGAACGTGCTCTCGCCGTCGAGCTGCGGCAGGATCCGGTCGACGAAATCAAAGGCTTCCCTGCCGCCCGTGACGAGAATGGTGTTGACCCGGTCGTCGGGGATCGCGGTGGCGGCAACGCGCTTCACGTTCGCGTTGAGGGTGAGGTTGTCCGCCGCGTGCTTCGCGGCGAAGAACTGCGTGAGCGTCACCGCCAGCGTGCTGGCCCGCGCGTGCTTGAGCTGGTAGAGCCGCACGTCGGTGTTCGCGTCCTGGTCCTTCGTGTCCACGCGTTTCACGACCTCTCGCACCACGGCCATCGTCTCCGGGCTGGCGGAGACGAAAAGTGAATTGCTGCGCGGATCCACGCTCACGGCAAGCCTGTCCGCCGCCGTCAGCTTGGGTGCGCCGGGAATCTGGCCGGGCCGGTAAAGCCCCTGCTGCACGAGTGAACTCAGCATCGCCCCGACACGGCCCGCATCGGCGAATTGCAGGGTGAAAACTTCGAGCACGCCGCCCGTGATGACCGGCTCGGCGTCGATTTTCTTGAGAAGGTCCTGGATCAATTCGAGGTTCTCCTTGCTGGCCGAGACGATGAGGGAGTTGTTCAGCGCGTCGGGCTCGAGCTTGATCTGCGTGCTGGGCAGGGCCTGCTGCCCGGGCAGCACCTCGGCCGAGCGCCGGGCGGTGAAGATGCTTTCAATCATCTGGCCGACACGCGCGGCGTCGTTGTGCTTGAGCGGCAGGACGGTGAGCTGGAGCGACGGATTGTCCATGCGGGTGTCGAGCCGCAGGAGCAGCTCGTCAATCGCACGGTTGTCCTCCTGGTTCGCCGTTATGAGCAGGCTGTTGCTGCGCGGGTCCGGCAGGATGACGGGCTTGTTGCGCTGCACGTCCGTCGTGCGCGCCGCCGCGTAGCGCTGCGTGAAGAGCGTGGTCAGCGTCGCCCCGACCAGGCGCGCGTCGGCGTATTGAAGCGGGATCAGCCGGATGCGCCCGCTCAGGGCCGGCCCGGCCTGATCAAGCTGCCGGGCGAGCGTCTCAACCATTTCAAAGCTGTCGCGGCCGCCGCCGACGAGCAGCGCGTTGCTGCGCGAGTCGGCGAGGATGACGACCTTCAGCGCGTCGGACTGGCCCTTGTTCAGCGAGACGCGCTGCGTGAGGCGCGCGTCCATGAGCTTCTGCAAGGTGCCCGCCACGACGCTCGCATCCGCATGCTCCAGCGGGAGGATGCGGATGTCGCGGAGGTCGAACGGCAGCTTCTGGTCGAGCTGCTTGAGCAGGCCTTCGATGATGGCGAAGCTCTTCGTGTTGCCGGCGACGATCAGCGCGCCGGTTCGTTCATCAACAGTGATGGCCGGCTTGTCTTCGTCGCGGACATTGCCCGGACGCTGGGCTCTGTAAAGGTCGCTGAGGATCTTCTGCACCACCGCCGGCTCCGCGTGGGCGAGCGGGAAGATGCGGACCGTTTCCAGGCCTGACGCGGACGGAATGTCGAGCTGGTCGATCACGTCGCTTATGAGCGGCAGCATGTCGCTGCGGGCGGCGACGATCAGGATGTTCGAGAGGGTGTCGGCCTGGATCGTCAGCGCGGCGCGGGCCTTCGCACGTTCGGTCATGCGCGGCGGGGCGGCATCCTTCAGGGTGCGCAGCCGTGTCACCTGGGTGTTCAACCCCTCGGTGCCCGGGACGGTCGGGCCTTCGGCGAAGACGGACTGGAGCAGCGGCACCAGACGCGAGGCCGAGGCGTGCTTGAGGAGGAACAGCTTCACCTCGGTCACAAACCGCTCGACGGGTTTGTCCAGGTCTTCGATGAGCTTTGAAGCCAGCTCGATGGACTCGTTCTGGCCGCTGAGGATCAGCGTGTTCGAGCGCGCGTCCACGCCGATGCCCACGGGGTTGACGAGCGCCTTGCCCGTGAGGCCCTCGGGCTGGGCGCCGGGTCCGCCGGGTCCGTTGGCAAGCTGCCTGCCCTGCGTGAAGATGCTTTGCAGCGTGGTCGAGACCACGGAGGCATCCGCGTGCTGGAGTTTGATGATGCGGACGTTCACGCCCTCGACAACCTGCGGCGTGTCCATCAACTCAACGACTGCGGCGAGAGCCTTGAGGTTGTCGGGCGTCGAGGTGAGCAGCAGGCGGTTGCCGCCGCCCGCGCCGTCGGCGGCAATCTTGATGGGCTTGGTCAGATCCAGCGTGACGGCCTCGCCGTTGTCGCCGAGCACGCGCAGCCGGCGTATTTGCTCCTGAAGTTCCAGCGACTCGGCGGTCTGCGTGCCCTGCGGACCGGGCCGGATCATGCCCTGCAAGACGATCGCGAGCTGGGTTGCGCTCGCCTTCTTCAGCGCGAAGACCATCACCTCGGCCTCGATGTGCTGCGAGGGCTTGTCGAGCGACTGGATCATCTTCTCGACTTGATTGATGGTGGCGTCGCGCCCGACGACCAGCAGGCCGCGCGAGCGCTGGTCCACGGCGACGGTGATCGGCTCGCCCGGGCGGATGACGCTGAGTTGCGTGACCATCTGCTGCACCAGCGGGAGGACTTTGTCCGGAAGCGCATTGGTGAGCTTCACGACACGGAACTCGAGCTGCGAGGCCTGCCCCACGTCGTCGAGCTGCTTGATAAGCGACTCCATCAGTTGAAAGTCCGTCGGGCGGGCGCGGACGATGACGCTGCGCGTGCGCTGCTCGGCGACGACCGTGATGCGGGGCTGCTGCGGCACGACCGTGTTGGGATGGCCGGGTCCGGGGGCCGGGACCGTGACAGGCGGCAGCCGCATCAGCTCGTTGAGCGTGCGCGCCACCACGACGGGATCGGCGTCCTTGAGCGGGAACAGGCGGAACTCGGCCTCGTTGTTGTAGAAGTTCAACGAGAGGTCGTTGATGATCCGGTCGATGTGATCCAGCTCGGCGCTGGGGCCGGAGAGGATCAGCGAGTTGGCGCTCTTGTCCACGGCCACGACAACCTCGGGCGCGGCGTTCGTGTCGGCAGGCACGGCCTGGGACTGCGGCCGTCCGGCTGGCGGGGCGTTGGTCGCGCCAGCCTTGGGCGGGTCCATCTTTTCAACGACACGCACGGTGCCGCGCGACATCTGCGGGTAAATGTTTTGCAGCATCTTCGCCATCTGCTCGGCCATGACGCGGTCGAGCGGACGCAGGCGCACCTGGATGCTGCTGTCCTTGCTCTGCTCGTCGAGACGCGTGATTAGATCCTGGATCTGCGCGAGGTCGCCGCGCCTGGCGATGATGGTGATGGAGTTGTTCAGCAGCTCCGCCTCGATGATCGGCTGGTCGCCCTTGGGACGGTCTGCGAAGAGCAGCTCCAGCTTGCTCACCACGTCGAACGCCTTGGCCTTCTTCAGCCAGACGAACTGGACGTCCCGGTCGGAGCGTTCGGGAGCCTTGTCGAGGGTCGGAAGAATCTTTTCGACCACGTTGAAGTGGGCGGGCGTGCCCGAGATGACGAGCGAGTTGGCGCGGTCGTCCACCACCACGTTGATCTCGCCGCTGTCGCTCCTGCTCCTGCCCTTGCCCCTGCTGGCGCGCGTCACGCCCTGCAGGAGCTGCTGGATCATCGTGGAGACTTCCTTGGCCTTGCCATTCTCCAGCTTGTAAATCCGGATTTCGATCTCGTGGCTCTTGCTCTCCACGTCGAGCGACTTGATGGCCTTGAGCACATCCTCCACCTCGGCGGTGGGCCCGTTGATCAACAGGGTGTTGGAAGCGTTGACCGGCGTGACGGTGGTGCGCGGGAGCTTGCCCCTCGGCAGCTTCGTCGCGAACGAGGCCATGACGGCGGTCGCCACCTCCTCGGCGTGGGCCACGCTCAGCTGCACCGTCTGGAAACTCGTCTTGTCCGAGGCGGGGGCGGACTCCATCACGCGCACGAGCTGTTCGATCTGCTCAAGCATGTTGCGGTTCGCATCCACAATGAGCGTGTTGTCATCGCCTCCGGTGCTGATGAGCATCCGGTCCTCGCGGTCCACGGTGCCGGTCTGGCGCGGGTAGAGGCGCGTGAGCATGGTCGCGATGGTGCTGGCGGAATTGCGCTCGAGCTGGAGGACGCGCACCTCGCGGCCCAGCGCCGTGCCGGCCTTGTCCATCACGTCAGAGACCTCCTGCATCAGCGCCAGCTGGGGCTCCGAGCCGACGAAGATGAGCTGGTTGCCGGGAATGTCCTCGATGATGAGGGCGCCGGCCGTGCCGATCTCCGGCTGGGTGCGCGCGCGCTCCTCGAAGACCTGGCGGATCTTCGGCGCGGTCTCCGTTGCGCGGCGGCCCTTGAGCGAGAAGACCCGCATCGCGCGAACCGTGTTGGTCCCCGTGGCCACGTCGAGCTGCTCGACGACCTGCGCGGCGGCCTGCAGGTCCTTCGCTTCGCCGGTGACGACAAGGCTGCGGTTCTTGCCGTCCACCACCACGCTGATGCGTCTGGTCGGGCGGCCGTAGCGGTCCACGGACACGAAGGCGTTGCTGAGAATCTCCGTGACCTGCGCGGGATCGGCGGCCTTGAGCTTGAAGATGCGCGCGTTGGCGCTCTGCGGGCTGGACTTGTCCAGCTCGCGGACGAGGTGCTCGATCACGGCCAGCTCGTTCGTCGTGCCGGTCACGACGAGGCGGTTGGAATTGGTCTCCGCGAGAATCAAAGTGTCGCGGGCTGGCGCGCCGGGCCGGAGGTGGGCCTGCTCCAGGTAGAGCGGACGCAGCGTGGCGGCGAGATTGCCGGCGTCGCTGCTGGTGAGGTCGAAGAACCGGGTGGCCCGCGCCTCCATCGCCGCCGGGCCGCGCACCTGCGCGAGGATGGCCTCGATTTCCGCGAGGTGGTTCGTGCGCGCGGTGACGATGAGGCGCCCGTTCCGCGTGTCCGGCAGGATGGTCGCGTCGGCGGGGTCGGACAAGGGGCGCGTCCGCCAGCGCTCCTCGTAGAGCGACCGCACGAGCGGGATCAGCCGAATGACTTCCTCGGCCGGGCCGAGGTCGAACATCTTTGTCGCGCGCTCGCCGGGCGAGGGACGCATCGCCTGCAAGTCGTCGAGAATCCTGCCGTAGATTTTCAACTGCGCCTCGCTGCCCGCGAGGATGATCTGGTTGCTCTGGGAATCCTCCAGCACGAGCACTTCGGACACGCCCAGCTCCGGCTGGCTCTTGACCTGGTCCTCGTAAATCTTGCGCGCCGAGACCATGACGGAGGAGGTGCTGCCGTTCTTGAGCGTCACCACCTGCATCCGCCGCGCCGGCTGGTCGCCCAGCGACTGGTCGAGCTGCTCGATGATCGAGGGCACGGCCTGCAGCTCCTTCGCGTCGCCCGTGACGATGAGGGTGCGGGTCTTTGCGTCCACGGAGACGCTCACGCGCTTTTGCGCGCGGCCGGCGGAGTCGAAGCGCACCAGCGCGGTGCCGAGCACCTCGGCGACCTTCGCGGGATCGGCGGACTTGATCTTGAAGACGCGCGCGGTCGCGCTTTGCCCGCCGGGCTTGTCGAGCTTCTTGACCAGGTCCTCGACGGCGTCCAGCTCGGCAACATCGCCAACAACGATGAGCCGGTTTCCGCCCGTGTCCGGCGTGATGAGCGTGTCCGGCGCCTGCGGGCCGAAGCGGGCCTTGGCCTGTTCGAGGTAAAGCACCTTCACCGTGGCGGCCAGCTCGGTGGCGCTCGCGGTCGTGAGGTCGAAGATGCGGCTTTCGCGCGCCTGCGGCCTGGCCTTGGCCGTGCCGAGCTTCTGGAGGATGTCCTCGATCTGCTTCAGGTGCTCGGGCCGGCCCGTGACGATAAGCCGTCCGCCCTGCGGATCCGCGACAATCTGCGCATCCGCCGGGTCGGTCTCGGGCTTGTCCTTCCACTGCTCGGTGTAGAGCTTCTGCACGATGGGCAGCAGCCGGGTCACATCGTTGGCGGTGCCGACTTCGATCATTCTTGTCTCGCGCGCGGCGGCGGCGGCCGGGGTTGGCTGGAGCCGCGTGAAGATGTCCTCGATGGCCTTCATCTGCTCGGCGCGGGCGCTGACGATGACGCGGCCCGAGACGCCGTCGCTGACCATTTGCGCATCGGCCGCGCCAAGCTGCGGGTTGCTGGTGAACTTGTCCTTGTAGAGCTGGAGGGCGAGCGTCATGACGCGCTTCGCCTCGGCCAGCTTGCCCAGGTCGATGACCTTGGTCTCGCGCACGGCGGGCTGGCCGCCGGCAAGCGTGTCGGCAATCTGCTGGATGCCCTCGGCCTGCAGCTTCGTGCCGAAGACATTGAGCCGCGTGCCGCTCGGGTCGGCGTAAATCGTCGCGGGCTTCTGCGTCTTGCCGGCCGACTGTTCGGTGTAAATCGCCGTGACCTTGGGCAGCAGCTCGGCGGCGGAGGCGTTCTTCAACTCCACGGCGTGAAGCTCGCGCTGCATCTGGTCCGGCTGGGCGTCCAGCGAGTCGAGGAGCGACTCGATCTGCGGCAGCACGGTCGTCGGTGCGAGGACGATGATGCGCCGTCCGTTCGCCGTGATGCTGACGAGGTTGGTCATCATCCGGCTGCCGCTCTGGGCCAGGAATATTTTCGTTGCGAGCGCGGCCAGAGCATCGGCGTCGCCGCGCACTTCAATGAGCTTCATGCCCTTCGGCTTGTCCAGGTTCGAGGGGTCGATCCCCTCGTTGTCGAGGCGCTGGATGATGTTCTCCGCGTCCTTCAAGTCCGCGCGCGTGCCCGCGACGATGATGCTGTTGGACTCCGGGTCGGCGGAGACGGTGACGCGGCGGATGGGCTGGTTTCGCGCGTCAAAGCGCACCATTGCGTTGGACACAACGCCCACGACCTTCATCGCGGTGGCGTTGTTGAGCTTGAACACCTTTGCGCCGCCCGCGCCCTCGGGGGCCTGGTCTAGCTGCTCGACGATGGTGTTCACGGCCAGCAGTTCGTTGCGCGGACCGCTGAGGATGAGCCGGTTCGAGGCGGCGTCGGCGACAATCTTCACCGTCGGCGAATACTCCGGCCCGCGCTGGCTCTTGAGAAGCTCGTTGACAAGCGGCGTGGCGAGCGAGGCGATGGCCGCGGCGTCGCCCTGTTTCAACTCCAGCACGCGCATCTCCCGGGGCTGCATGTCCGATGCGGTGTCGAGCTGGGCGATGACCTTGGCGGCGGCCTCGACAGCGTCGGGTTCGCCGCTGAGGACGAGGCTGTTGCTCCGCGCATCCACGAGCACCTTCACGGACTGCGATTGGGCGTTGAGGCTCTTCTCGACGAGCCCGGAAATCTCGGCGGCAAGCGCGGTCTTGAGACGGATGACGCGCGTTTCATCGCGCGCGGGCTTTTTGCCGGCGGGGTCGAGCTGGCGGATGATGGCCTCGACGCGGGTGATCTCCGCCTCAGCGCCGCTGACCATGATCCGGTTGTTCTTCGCGTCGGCGATCACCGTGGCCGCACCGCCGGGCGGCTCGCTCTGCCCGCGAAGCTGCTCCGTGTAAAGCTGTGTCACGAGCGGCGTGAGCTCCGTCGCGGACCGCGCGTGCATGTCCACGGTGCGGAACTGGCGGGCCAGATTCTGCGTGGTTGCGGTGTCGAGCTGCGTGACCAGCTCGCGCACGCGGGCCATGTCCTT
>JBAYGL010000050.1:0-17364 GCA_041666725.1 Limisphaerales bacterium | reverse complement strand
CCACTGCGCGTGATCATCGGTGTTGAAGATGATGATGTTGGGCGCCGGAGTGGCACCGACCAGCTCCAGCGCGGCCAGCGCAAACACGGCAAGGACAAAGCCAGGGTGACGCTTCAATTTCATGCTCCCGGACTATGAAGGTGCGTGGATTGTCCGGGAAGCAAACTCATCACCCACTCCGCCAGCGGTGCGCCGGAGGGGGGGCAAATTCTTCGCTGCTCTGATTGGAAAAGACCAACCGCAAGCCGCGCCGTCCCTCCGCAGGAGACGACGGGCGGAGTCCCTGAAATGAACAGCGCTTCCGCCGTCAGCAGCCCTGCCGGTTCCGCGCTCCCGGCGGTGACGCCGGAGAAGAGCGCGAGGGCCATCACTGCGCGCGGACGCGCAGACCGCTTCGTGGGGAGGGACGTTCAGCTTGCGCGCGGTCGTTCACCGGCGCGGTGGGGTCGCGTAACGCCACGGGCACGTCGTTGGACTGCGGCGCGCCGGGCGTGCTGCGCCCGTCCGTGATCCAACGCTGGAGAAGCCGGGTGAGTTCGGCGGCTTTTTCGGGATGCGCCGCCAGGACGTTCTTCGTTTCACCGAGATCAGCCGTAAGATCGTAGAGCTCGTCCCTGCCGTCCGGCATGGCGATGAGCTTCCACCGGTCCTCACGGATGGCGAAGAGGCGGGCGCCCGGGTTGTGAATGACGGCGGGATGCGTCGGCTTCCGCGGCTTTTCACCCCGCAACAGCGGCAGGATGCTGCAGCTGTCCTCACCGGCATTTTCTGGCAGCCCCACTCCGAGCAACTCCGCGCATGTCGCCATGAACGTCGTCTGGCAGATCAGTTCATCCGACACAGCCCCGGCGGGTGTGTGGCCCGGCCAGCGAACGACGAACGGCACACGGTGACCTCCCTCGTAGATGGAGGCTTTCTTGCCGCGCAACGGGCCGCTGCCACTGTGGCCGGCGCCGGTGAGCGGCGTGCGGCTGTTGATCGCCGGGCCGTTGTCGCTGGTGAAAATCAAGATCGTGTTGTCGGCGAGGCCGTGCCTTTCCAGCGCGGCCATCACCCGCCCAAGCGCGTCATCGGTCTCGATGATGAAATCGGCGAGATCGCACACACCGCTCTTTCCATGAAATGCCGGCGAGGGCACGACGGGGAAATGTGGCGCGGTCAGCGCAAAGTAGAGAAGGAACGGCTGCCGGGTTTCCGCCCCTCGCGCAATGACCGCCTCCGCCTCCCGCACGAGCGCCGGCATGATCTGATCGAACTGCCAGCCCGCGACCATCGGTCCCGCCGGGCCGGTGGTGGTCCTGTTCCCCACGTCGGAAACATCGCCCGCCGGCTTCATCACGCCGGGCACAACCGTGAGCCGGTCATCGCGGATGAAACCGTAGGGCGGAATGTTCGGCACATCGGTGCCGAAGTAGGAATGAAACCCCCGGTGAACCGGCCCGCCGGTGAACGGCCGTGAAAACACGGCCTGCCACGCCGCAAGCTGGGCCGCGGTGGCCTCCTTCGGCGCGCCCCTGCCGTAGCCGAACTTGAACAGCCCGAGGTCGTGTCCCGCGAAGTTCCAGTCGATGCCGAGATGCCACTTGCCCACGCACGCGGTGCGATAACCGTGCTTCGCCAGCAGCGCGGGCAGCGTGAGCCGGTCCGGCGCGATGAGCGGGCCGTCGTAATCGCCCAGCACGCCCCGCTGGAGTTTGGTGCGCCACGAATGCCGTCCCGTGAGGATGCCGTAGCGCGTCGGCGTGCAGACACTCGTGGGCGTATGCACGTCCGTGAACCGCGTTCCCTGCGTCGCGAGCCGGTCAACGTGCGGCGTCTTGAACTTCGCGGCCGGGTTGTAGCAGGACACATCGCCGTAACCGAGGTCGTCGGCGAGGACGAGCACGATGTTGGGGCGCTCGACCGCGACGGCCGCACCCGCCGCAATCACGGTGAGAAGCATTGGAAGGAACCGCATCGGAATCGTCTTCATGCCGGATTGTCATCCTCGTTCATTTTACAGGCGTTCGTGAAATCACCCGCAACGTCACCGGGCCGATGAGGCCGGACGGCAGGAGCGCCTCGCTGCCGTTCCATTGCCGCCAGGTGGCGAAGCTCACCGGCGCACCGGCGGGCGGCGCATCCTGCGGCACCCAGGCCGGCCATTTCGCAATCACGCCGTTGCGGTCGTTGTAGGTCACGCCGAGCGCGGCCATTTTCTTCGCGTCGCCGATCAGGCGGTTCGCCCAGAGGTCGGTCACGCGGATTTCCAGCTCGTTGCCGCCGGCCTTGAGCGCGCCGGTGATGTCCACGCGGAACGGCTGTTTCCACAGCACGCCGAGGTTGCGCCCGTTGACGATGACTTCCGCGAGATTTCCGACTTCACCGAGATCGAGGATTTGTTTCGGGTTTCGGGTTTCGGGTTTCGGGTTCAGGACAAAGCTCGTTTTGTAAATCATTGTGCCGGAAAAATGCCGGATGCCCTCGTCGGCGTGGCGGGACAAGTCCATGAGCCGATCCAGATGCACGGAGGCGGGTGCGCCGCGTCCGGCCTGGAACGCCACATCCCAATTCTGGTCGAGCGTCTGCGCGCCGGGCAGTTCGCGCTCCTCGATCAGCTTTCCGTTCTCAATCCGCAGATCGCGGTGCGCCGGACTCGCCGCCACCGGCTGGCTCGCGGCGCGGGCGGCGATTTGCCCGGCGTCCAGCGCGCCGGGAATCAATTCGACTCCGGCCAGTTTGCCATTGAACGGCCCAGGGCAGCCCGGATGCACGATGAAGCGCGAGGCGGCAGCCGTGCCGGCCACTTTGCCGTTGATGTAGAGCGTCGGCGCAGCAGCGCGATAGACGACCGCGATGCTCGCGTCGGCGGCGATGGGTTGCGCGGCCACGATGCGCGGCACGAGATAATGCGCGCCGTGTTCCCAGACCGCGACGCCGTTGCGGCCCACGCTCACGCCCATGTTCACATGGCCGACGCCGAACATGAGTTCACCCTGCTGGGCGAGGATGGCTTGATTTTGTTTGCGGACGGAAGCAGTGCCTTGGCCGGCGGCCTTGAGCAACTCGATGTCCGCCGCCGGCTTCGCGCGCAGCACAATTGTAAAGGTGTTCGTGACGCCCGGACTTTTTGCCGGAAGTGAAATGCCAGACGCCGGCGCGGACGGCGACACCACGGGCTTCACCGCCAGCGGCGACGCGGGCTTGCGGAAGACGACAAACCACGAGCCGCGCGGGTCGAAGGGAATCTGCACCGTCGTGCGCCCGTCGCGTTCCTCGAACAGCGCCACCTCGCGCGTCTCGCCGGTGGCGGCGTCCCACAGTTCCGGCTGCCGCCCCGCCACGCGGAACGTGCAGAGGATGTCGCCGGCTTGGTCGCCCTGGTTGGACACGAAATACCAGTCCGCGCCCGCGTCGTCGGTGCGATGAATCCACAACAGCTCGTCGCCGCCCGCGTGCGCGAAGTCGGGCGCGAGGCCGAGCTGCTTTTCCACGGCGGCAAAGTTTTCCGTGATGATGACGTTGCCGGTGGCGGCGATTTTTTTCCAGAGCGCGGCAATCTCCTCATCCGCAGTCAGACCCGGCGCACGCGTGAGCGGACGCGGCGCGGCGATGCTCGCCCCGGCTTCCGCCAGCCGCAGCACCTCGCGCAGCAGCGCCGGCGTGCCGCGCCCGGTCGCCGGCAGCACGAGCACGCGATAGCGCATGCCGTTCGTGTGGACGATGACGCCGCGCTCGACGCGGGATTCGCGCAGCGCGTCGAGGTTGGCGAAGTCGTAGTCGTAGCCGGCGGGCAGCGGAATGGAGAGTTGTTCACGCCAGCCGCCGTAGCTGGGCGCGCCTTCATCGAGCATCACGAAGGCGTCGGCCACGAAGCGGCCCTGTTGCAGCAGGGACTGGCAGCGCGTGAGATATTCCACCCACGCCTTGCCCGGCTTCCACCAGGTGCTGGTGCGCTCGAAGTTGATGCCGTAAGGGCCGAAGGTCATTCCGGGAACGAGATTCGTCCACGGCTGGTGGCAGTAACGGTGGAAGTAATACTGGTTCACGCCGAGACAAAACGCGCGGTCGCCGAGCGTCTTGAGCGCCCATGGATCGTCGCTCCATCTGCCGCGCCCCTCGGTAAACGCTTCCGCACCGGCGATCTGCCGCCCGCTCAAGTGCGCCGCGCTCGCGGCCACCTTGCAGTCCACGCGCGGGCCGCCGCCGACCCAGAATTCGCCGCACGGCATGTCGCAGGCGCGGGCGTAGTTCATCGGGTCATACATGAACTGCTGCCGGCCGAACGACTCGGCGCGGAATTCCATGCCGCGCTGATGCGCCAGTTCCATCGAGTGCTTCCAGTAATTTTCCGTGAACAAATCGGCAATCGTGCGGCGGAAATCCCACAGCACGCGCTCGGACTGATCGCGCGAGCCGACGATGCGCCCGCCCGCCAGCACCGGCAGCCACGGAATGAGGTCGTAGCCGTGACGCGCCTTGAACTCCGTCGCGAAATTCGCCGTCCAGTTTTGCGGGCCGACCTCCCAACTATCAATCCAGGTGTGCTTGTAAATGCGCTTCGCCGCGGGCGTGGCAGCGGCAAGCATCTTGTCCACGAACGCCGCCTGCTGCGCCTCGATGCCGCGCGGGTTCAGCTTGTCGCACTCCAGCCCGACGCCGGCTTTCGTGGCGGGCGCGTTGTGCGCGCCGGTCGGCGTGTGGCCGACGCGCAGCACCGTCCAGTCGCCGGCGGGCGCAGTCCATTTGTCCTTGCCGGTGAGATTGACGATGCCCGCGAGCGGGATGCCCGGCGCGTCCGCCGCGCCGGCGTCGAGAAAGCGTTCCGCACCGCCGCCGTGCTCGTTGTGGCTGATGATGGCGGATTTGGCCTGCCAATAATTGATGCGCTCCTTTGTGGAGAGCGACGCCTCGGCAATCTTGATTCCATTTCCCCGCCCGATACTTGCCGCCGGGAATAGCACCCGGAAATGCCGCGCGGTCGCAGAGTTGAACGCGACGGTCAAATCCGTCCGCGGATGGCCGCGCCACGAGGTCGGGAATTTCTTCACCTCGCGCCACGCCACGCCATCGTCGCTCGCCTCGATGACGGCAATGGGGCTGGAAAAAGCATTTTGGCCTTCCACGTCCGAAAGCGTCAGTTCGTGCGCCGCCACCGGCGCGGCGAAATCAAAACGGAGTTCGGCGAGGCCATCAGCCGGGCGCTTCAAAACGACATTCTTTTTCGCGGGCAGCGGCACGGCCTGATCGCCGGGCGGAGTCGGAAACGCCAGCACCGCGATATCGCGGTAGTAATCGAGCTGGCTGGCCGGCTGCGGAATCTTGGCGACCTCGACAGTCTCGCCGCCGCGCACGCGCGTCTCGCTCCAGGTGAGCTGCTGCATGGCGAGCGCGGGCGGGATGTCCGGCCCGCCGGCGTTGCCCCAGCCGTCGCAGAGCGCCGAGCCGAAGTCGAGTTTGAGCCGTGCGCTTTCGTTGAGCATGTGCTGGAAACAATCCTGCCACGCGGGCGACATGAAATCCTTCTTCTCCACGAGGTCGGTGGGCATGGCGACGCTGACGTTCATGAACAGCGTGCCGCCGAGGCCGATCTCCTTCATCGCCTCCAGGTCGGCGGTGATGCCGGGCTTGGAGATGTTGCCGCTCATGTGAAACCAGTAGGTGCGCGGCTTGGCGGAGTCGGGCGGCGCGGCAAATTTCTCCTCTAATTCGCCGGCGAGCATTTGAACGGCCAGCGCGAACGCGGCCAGAATGAGGACAATGTTTCGCTTCATTTTGTCTGACTACTTCACTTCAATTTGTGCTGCGGATTGTATTGTCACCGGCCCGGGCAGGCCGGCGGGCAGTAGGGGCGAAGTTTTCTTCACAATCTCTGCGGTGACGAAGGTGCGCCGCTGTTCTTTCGGCAACGCCGCGTCGCCGGCGAGCCGGTTGTTCCAGACGTTTACCACCTCCACCTCGAGCGTGTTCGCGCCGGGCTTCGCGACGGCGGTGATGTCCACGCTCCACGGCGCGAGCCAGAGCGTGGCGAGTTCCTTGCCGTTTACGCGGACAGTCGCCACGTCGCCAACGTCGCCGAGGGAGAGAATCAGTTTCGAGTTTTTGGTTTCGGGTTTCGGCAGCTCGAACGTCTTGCGATAGGTCGCCTTGCCGGAGAAATGCTTGATGGCGTCCTCGGGGCGTTTCGTCCAGTCGGTGAGCGCGTCGAACGTGATTTTCTCCGGAGCGCCCCAGCCCGGCGCGAAGCTCACTTCCCACGGCCCGGCTATTTCCACGGGCGCGGCCACGGACGAAACTTTCAGCGAACGCGTCTTGCCATCGGCAAATTTCAACTGGTAGTCGCCCGCCTGCCAGGGTGTCGCCGCGATCTTGCCGGCGGCAGTGCGCGCCAGTTCCAACGGAACGCCAGCCGCGCCACTGCCCGGTTTCGGCATGGAGGCCGCAAGCTTGGCAATCTCGGTTTCGTTCAGCGAACGACTGAACGACTCGATGCCGCCCAGCTTGCCGCGATATTTCGCCCCGCCGTGCCCTGCGCCGGAATGCACGATGTGCGTGCTCTTCAATCCCGTCTTTGCCAGCGCGCCGTTCAGATACAGACTCGGCTGTCCGTCGCGATAAACCACCGCCACATGCGTCCACTCCGTGATGGGCGCGGCGTGAACCAGCGTCGGCGCGAAGTAACCGCCGCCGTGCTCCAGCACCGTCACGCCGTTGCGCCCGACCGCGAGGCCGCAGCCCGCGTGATCCGCGCCGCCGAAGGCTTCGCCGTGCGGCGGGGCGATGATTTCGTTGCGCGGCTTACTGATGTCCACAACGCCCTGATTCGCCTGACGCGAGAGCGTGGTGTCGGCGTCGGGATTCACCCAGGCGGCGAAAGTGAAGTTGTTGGGGCTGTCGGCTGCCGCGTCTTTGGACTGCGCCAGCTTCAGCGTCGTGCTGAGAATTTCCTCGCCGCCGCGCGTGACGGACACGACGCGCTCGGACTTGGGCGCGGCTTTCTGGCGGAACACCACGAACACCGAGCCTTGCGGCCCGAGCGTGACCGGCAGGCGCACCATGCCGTCCGCCTCGTCGTAAACTGCCGCGCGCTCGGTGCGGCCCGAATCCGCCCACCACAGCTCCGGTGCTTTGCCGCTGACGCGGAACGCCACAGTCGTTTTCACGGCGGAGGCTTTCGGATTCGCCACGAAATAAATGTCCGCGTCGGCGCTGTGCCGGTGCGTGAAGCTGAGCTTCGCCGAGCTTTCAAAATCCGGCTTTGAGCCGAGCGCGGCAAAAACTTCGTCGAGGCTCCTGCCCCAGACGACGCGGCCGTTGCCGAACGCGCGCTCGCCCGGCTGCTTCGTGTCGGCGTCGCCCCAGATTTCGCGGGCGAGCGTTTGAATTTCGGCGTCGTTCTTCGGGAAATTCTCCAAGCTCGGCGAGCGCGACGGCGGCATGCCCACGACGGCTGCCCCGGCTTTCACGAGGTCGCGGATTTTGCGGAGAAGTTCCGGGCGCATTGTGGGCAGTTCCGGCAGCACGAGCACGCGATACGTCATCCCGTGCGGCAGCGTCAGCACGCCGTTTTTCACGCTCATGTTCTTCTCGATGACCTCGGAGTTGATGTAGTCGAAGTCGCGGCCGGCGGGCAGTTCGGGTTTGCGCTCGCCGGTCATTTTCGGTGCATCCTCGCCGATGAAGTAGGCCACGTCCGCCACGCGGTTGCCCTGCTGCAACAGCCAGCACGAGCGGCGAAGATAATCAATCCACGCCTTGCCGCCTTGCTCGAACCAGGTGTTGTGCCGGTTGAACTCCGTGCCGAACCACGCGTTGACGCCCGGCACTTTGTCGTCCCACGGCTGATGAATGTAAACGTGCAGCACGAAATGATTGATGCCTTCGCAGAACGCCCAGTCGCCACGCGCCTTGAGCGCGCCGGGGGCATTTTGAAACGCCGGACCACCAGTGAACGCCTCCGCCGAGACGGGCGAGTTCTTGCCGTAGGTGTTCACGCACGACGCCGCGCAGCGCAGCTCGATCGAACCCAGATCGCCCGTCGCCCAGAACTCGCCGCCGATGCGGTCGGACTCCGCGCCGTATTTCAGGAACTCGCTAGGGAAGCCCCAATGACCGTAATTCTCCAGCCACAGGCCGAGGCCGTGCGGCGCGCACGCGGCGCGCAGGCCGCCGACGTAATCCGTCGCCACGCGCTCGGCCACGAGCCGACGCAAGTCCCACAGGAAACGCTCGCTCTGGTCCGCGCTGCCGATGATGCGGCCCGTCAACACGGGCAGCCACGGCTTCGGATCGTAGCCGTAGTGTTTCTCGAACTCCTTGTCGAAACCGTCCGTCCAATTCTGCGACCCCATCTCGTAACTGTCGGCGACAACCTGCTTGAACGCCTTGCGCTCGGCAGCGGGAACGCGCTTGAGCACCTCGCCGATGAACGAATCGAAATGAAACTTCGCGAGCGAGCGGTTCATCTTGTCCACTTCCAAGCCCCGCCCTTCCGGCGAAGCGGGCGCGTTCTTCATGCCCGTCGGCGTCATGCCGGTGCGGAGGATGATCCACTCGCCCGGCGGCACGTCCCACGTCAGCGTGCCGTCAGCGGCGAGCTGCGCGGAGAGATCGCGCACTTCGCCGACGGGCACGGCGAGCTTGGCGGAATCCGGCTCGGCCTGCGTCGGCCAAAGGTAGGTGTCCCACATCGGCAGCGGCGTGGAATGCATCTTGGCGAGCTGCTTCTCGATGAACGATTCGAGCCGCGCCGCGCCGGACAAATTGATCTCCGCCAGCGCCGCGCCCTTGCCGCGCCCGAAAATCCCGCTGAACGCGAGGCGGAATTTTTTCGCGGTCACCGGCGCGAACGAAACCACCACCGGCCCGCGCGGCATGAAGCCGACGCCGGGGCTCATATTCGAGCGGTCAAACTTGAACTGGCGAATCGTCTGCCAGTTGCCGTCCGCCGTGGCGGCTTCCAGGATGACCGCCGCGCCGAAGGCTTCGGCGGCGGGATGCAGCGCCAGACTGCGCGCGGTGAACGGCTGCGTGGTTTCGAGTTCGATGGTGAACGGGTCTTTGCCCGCGCCCGGCCCGTCCGGGAACGTCAGCGCGGTTTCCAGATTACCATCCGCGAGCTTCTCCGCGCCATCCACCGCCGGGGCACACGTCACGCGCGGCGATTGGGCGCCGATTGAGTCCGAGTCCAACTGCGGCGCAGGGAACGCCAGCACCGCGATGTCCTGAAACTGTTTGTTGGGCGCGGGAAGTTTTTGTGCAAACGTCACCGGCCCGGTCACGCGCGTCTCGGACGACGCAACGTAGCGCATGGCTTGTTCCGGCTTGATCCACGGCCCGCCGGATTGACTCCAGCCGGGGCAGTTGAACATGCCGATATTCACACCGACGCGCCCGCCTTCGCGGATGCTGTGGCTGACGGCGTCCCACCACTCCGGCGTGAGGACCTTGATATCGCCTGGCTCGGCGTTCTTGGGATCGTAGATGTTGCCGATGAGTGCCTCGCCGATGCCGACGCGCGACATGGCTTCGAGGTCCTTGGTGATGCCGGTCTTGGAGATGTTGTCGCTGATCCAATACCAGTAGCACCACGGCTTGGTCTGGTCGGGCGGCGCGGCAAATTTCTCCTCCAACTCACCCGCGTGGACCGGGGCGATCAACGCGAAGACGGCAAGGGTGACGGCAAGTGATTGTTTCATGTAAAATCAGGTTCAACATCATTCAGAAACCCGGTTCACCACAGGCGGCCGACACGCCGCAGGCAAAAGAACGCCGGCGTCAGTCAATGTTTCGAGAACCCTGTTCCGGTCACCAGCACGGGCGCGCTCATGCCCGTGCCCTGCTTTTGGGGATCAATGTCGTTGCCGGCAATGACCGCCCGCGCGCAGTCCATCACGCGGATGGCGTTCCGGCGTTTCTCGTTGCCCGGCTTCAGGCAGGCCTGCTGGATGGTGTTGCTGCGGATCGTGAGTCCGTCCACGGACACGGCGAAAATGGCGCTGTTCGCCGAGCCGGTGATCCGGTTGCCTTCAAAAGTCACTTCCCGATGCACGCCCGGCTTCGGCGGATAGGCGTTGTTCTTCAACCAGGCGAGCGCGGCGAGCGCGGCCTCGGCGGTGGCCGCACCCTGGTTGCAGTTGTCAAAAAGATTGTTGCGCACCGTCACGTTGCGCGTGCCGATGCTCTCGTGGAAATGGGTGATCTCGGTCATCACCAGCACGCCCGGTCCGGTGCAGTATTGAAAGGTGCAGTCTTCAATGACGGCGTCGCGTGTCTGGCACAGCACGCCACGCGCACGATTGGCCCGGACGGTGCAGTGACGCATCCGAAGCCTTGGCGTCCGGCTAGCGTTGCCCAGGACATCGCCGGGGCGGAGTTCCGCCGGCAGGGCCTCCACGAATTTAACGCGATGCAGGTTTTCCGCCTTGGCGTCCAGAGCGGCAGTGCGCACATGACTGGAGGCGAACGGCAGGAGCGTTTCCGGGTGCGACAGTTCGAGGACATCGCCGGGATCGGGGACATCGGCCATCTTCAAATTGTGCCGGCACAGCACGGTGTGGTCATCCGCCCGCTCCACCACCGTCAGGTAAAGCCCGCTCTTCACGTTGACGCCGTCATCGCCCATGCCCTCAAACGTGCAATCCTCCAGCGTCACGGTTCCCTTGCAGCCGCCGAAATGCGTGGCGTCCGCCGTGGCGGACATCATGCGCCCGGAATCCGGCCGGAGCAGAACATTGAAACGCTTCAGCGAAATGTTGGTGCAGACACCGCCCGTCAGGGCCATTCCCGGAACGGTGAAAACAGTGACGTCGCTGACCCGCACGTCAGCGCAGCGGTGAAACCGGAACACGCCCGGTCCGTAAACCTTGTGACGCAGCACCAGCAGAGTCCCGACCTTTACCGGAACGTTGCGCTTCAGGTGAACGCGCAACACCTGCGGGCTTAACAGCTCGGTCTTCTCGACAGCGTCATAGACGTCCAGATTTCCCCCATCAGGCCGACGGGTTGCCGGATCGTAGCTCATGAACGCGCCGACCGGTTCGCCGCCCTGCACCGGAAAACCCTTCTCAATCTGGACATCGAACTGCCTGGGCGACGCGGCTGTCACGGTCCCCTGGGAAAAGGCCGGATGCTCCCAGTCCACCGTCAACCCCTCCACGGTGATGTTCTGGCATTCGGTGAACGAGAAGATGGCGGCGATCCCGCTCATCATCAGCTCCGCGCCCTGCCCCCGAATCGTCAAGCCGTCCGTGCGCGTCACCGGGAAAAGCACGTTGCGGCGGAGGGGATTTCCATCCGCGTGCAAATGGTATCGGCCCTTTGGGATCGAAATCAGCTTGTCGCCCCTGGCCTGCGCTTCTCGAAACGCGGCCAGAAACGCGGCCGTGTCGTCCTTTCCATCGTCCGGGACGGCCCCGTATTGCGTCACGTCAAGGGCCGTGACCGGCAGGATGAAACCGGCCATCGTGACAACGGCGGCCATCACGATTCGGGCGAGGTGTCTCATGGTGTATTTCGCGTGTGATCACGCCGTAGCAAATACGTCGGCGTGCAGCTCCACGCGTGGCAGTAGCTGTTCATCAGATAACTGTTGTAAGGCGAGGCGAAGTCATCTTCAGGGATATAGACCTCCCAAAACGTGTCCGCACCCTTCTTGATCATGCCGCCCCAGTATAACTGCATGTGCCGCGACGCTTCCTCGCGCAAGCCGGCCGCCAGCAGCGCTTCGACGAAGTAGTGATGCATGTAGGGCGTCACCGGCTTCTCGGCCGTCGCGTGGCGCATCACGCCGGTCATTGCCCGCCGGGCCTGCTCCGGCGATGGCACGCTGGCGAGGACCATCCATGCTTGCGAAGCCCACGAGACTTCGCGCTTCGGGCCGCTGACGAACATGCCGAGCGATTCATCCCAGAGATGTTTGCGGGCGGCGGTTTCCATGAGCGGGATGATCTTGGAGATGAACGCCGCCTCCTCGGCCTTGCCGAGCTTCCCGGCCAGCTTCAGCGTGGCGCGCAGGCCGCAGAGGACGATGGCGTGCTCCGGCGCCTGCTTGTCGAGGGTGCGATGCCAGTCAATGAAGAGCCACCAGCCCTTCGGCGGCACGAACAGGCCCCCGGTGTTCACCGGTTCAAGCGTGAAATCGAGCTGCTTCAGCACCAGCGGCCACAAATCCTCCGCCGTCTCGCGGTCGCCGCTGGCTTCGAGGTATTCCAGCACCGTCGGCGCGAAGAGCGCGGTGTAGTCGAGGATGCTGTTGCCGCCGCGCGACGGCTGGGGTCGCTCGAACGAACAGGTGCCGACGAGGCCCTTCTCGGTCGCGGTGCCGGCGAGGATGTAGAGCGAGCGTTTGACGAGACCGTAGTTGCGGTAGGTGACGTAGTTCGCGAGTGCCTGGAGCCGCAGGTCGCCGAGCCACAGCCGGCGGTCGCGCTTTGGGCCGTCCTCGAACACCGTCTGCATGCAGTCGCGCAGCGTGCGGCGCGACACGCGGTCCAGCGCGTCCTCATCGGCGTTGCGCGCCGTGAACGGCAGCAGCCGCGCCTCGTCGGCGGAACTGATCGCCTGGGCGTGGATGTCCGAGAACCCAAACTTGCCGTGCTTGCTGGCGGAAACCACGGTGACCTTGACGTAGCGGAACGCATAACGCCGCGGCAGCGTGACGGTCTGCGGCACGTCGTCGAAATTGAAAACCTCGTCCTGCATCCACGAGCGTGCCAACGAGCCGGAATAGGGGTCAAACGGCTCGCTCAACTCCGCCGGCACTTCGCCAAACGTCAGCGCGAGCCGCACCGGCGCGTCCACGGGAATGCTGAACGCGCGCAGCGAGAAGACGAGCTGGCCCGTCAGGTGTTCGCCGAAGTCCAGGATGAAGCTCGCGCCCGGCAGCAGCGGCTTGTTGCAGACGGATTCCGGCTGGCCGTCCGCCACCATCCTCCAGCCCTGAAAACCCGCGGCGTCCTTTTGCGGCTTCACGATCGCGACGGGTTTCACCGTCGTCCGGTTGAGTTTTGGCGTGGCCTGTCCGGCCTTCGCGAGCCACGAACCCCGCCGCTGCTCAATCAACTTCATCTGCTGATCGAACAACGCGGCGTCCATTGCGACGGCCGCCTTGATGGTGCCTTCCCACTTCGGGGTGTTGTTCGGCCCTTGAGCCGGAAGCGAAGACACCGCGCCAGCGGCAAAAAGGAGCCCGGCGCACCAGAGGAATGATATTTTGTGGTTCATGGAAATCCAGTTTGGGTCAGGTTGAATCAAGCGGGCTGCGAAGTGTATTCCTCCAGCAGCCGCAGGTAGAGGCGATATTGCTCCATCGAAACCGCCGGCGGCGTCTGGTGGTCCACGCTCGGAATGAACCCGCCGCTCCTCATCAACGGCCCCAGCCGCTCGAACTCCGCGCGCATCGCCGCCTCGCCGCAGTCCATCGTCAGCTTGTTGAAATGGCCCGCCATCCTCAGCTTCGGGAATTGCTCGCGCAGTTTCTCGCCGTCCACCCCAGCCTGCCGCTCCAGCGGCAACACGCCCGCCACGCCCACGTCCTGCAGCCACGGCACCAGCTGCGTGACGTCGCCATCGGTGTCCACCAGAAGCGGGATGCCCAGTTCGTCCAGCTCGCCGACCAGCCGGCGGTAATGCGGTGCCAGAAATTCCTCGAACAGCTTCCGGGAAATCATCGGGCCGTGGTTGTAGCTCATGTCCTCGGCCAGCGTCATGAACGTTGGCACACAGACCTCCGCCATCTGCCGCACCAGCTTCAGGTTGAACTCGGTCAGGTCGTGGTTGATGGCGTGGATCAGCTCCGGCTGATCGTAGAACGCGTAACTGAGCCGCTCGATGTTCATCAGCGTGCGGGGGAACCAGAACCAGCCCTCCAGCGTGGCCCAGACCACCGCATCTCCGCGCGCCTGCCGCGCCGCCCACGACCGCATCGCCCCGATCGCGGCCGAATGGTCCGGGTAAAGCCGCGGCTCCACGCGCCGATAATCGTCCATGTTCCCCACGATGCCCTCGACATGGTGCTGCGTCGCTTCGATAGTCGCCTCGGTGGTGCTGAACCAGAACTGTTGGTAGGGATCAAGGCCGAAGTGCTGGGCGATGCCGGACACGTCGCCGGCCTTCAGTTCGCGAGGCAGTCCTTCACCGTGCCAGCGCGCGATGGTCTCGTCCCACCACATGGCCCATTCCCAGCGCGGCAGCCGGTCCACCGGCTGGAAGTTCATCACGGCCCGGAAACGTTCGACATGGTTCATGATCTCTTTCCTCACTGCCGCTCCGCCGTCCGCAGCGTCACCGGTCCGATCAAGCCGGACTCCACGAGCGCGTCGTCCTTTTTCCACAGTCGGTGGCTCGTAAACGTGTGGCGGCCGGCCGGGCTGGGCCTGCCTGCGTTCAACCACTGCGGCCATTCCTCCAGCGTGCCGTTGGGCTTGCGCTTGGAATCTTCGGGAAGTTGTTCATCGCCGATCATGCGGTTGATCCAGAGGTTGACCACCTTCACTTCCAGCGTGTTGTCGCCGGGTTTCATGGCGTCCGTGATGTCCACGCGGAACGGCGGCTTCCAGAGAATTCCGAGGTCCCTGCCATTGAGCTTCACCTCGGCCATCACCGCCACCCTGCCGAGATCAAGATACATTCTTTCGCCCACGGCGACCGGCTTCGCGGGCAGGCTGAGGGTCTTCGCATAGACCGCCGTGCCGGAGAAATGTTTCACACCGGCGTCGGAATACTCGTTCCACGCGATCAGCCGGTCCAGCGTCACGCGCTCCGGCGCGCCCCACTTTGGCGGGAAACTCAGCTCCCATGGGCCCGAAATCTCCCGCACGGTCTTGAACTCCAGCCAGTTTTTCGCGACGGCCACCGGCTGCGTGCCGCCGGCCGGCTTGCGGAAAAGCACGAAAACGGAGCCGCTCGGCTCCAGTCGCAACGGCACGCTGGTGCTGGCCGTGCCGGGCTCATACGTCGCCGCCAGTCCGGTCCGGCCGCTGTCGGGCCACCACAGTTCCGGCCGCCTGCCGCTGACACGAAACGTGCAGACCGCCTCGACTTCGCGCGGCTCCGGGTTGGCGACAAAATAAACGTCTGTGTCACCAAGGCGTTTGTGGATGTAGCGCAGGTTCGAGGTGGCCTTGAAATCCGGCGGCACGCCCATCTGAGCCAGCACGCGGCTGGCGGTGCTGATGTCGGGAATCGCATCCACTTCCACCGGGCCTTCCGGCACGTCGCCCCAAGGGCTCATGCCCATGGGACCGAGTTCGAGCGCGGCACTCCAGCCGGATGCTGAAGCGGCGTCGGCAAGCCAGTTCTCCGGGACTTTCTTCGCGGCTTCCCAGGTGCTGTCGGTGCGAATCTCCTGCGTGCGGCCGTCGCGATATTTGATGCTGAGCGAGCCAACCAGCCCGGCGGGATTCGGCTGATCCCATGTGTTGTCAGCGACGACGGCAAGCAGGTTCGCACCGGGCTTGAGCAGCGGGCGGACATCCATCGCGAAGCCGCGATGAAAACTTTCACCCTTGCCGGCGCGCCTGCCGTTGACCGAGCACTCGAACGTGTTGTCGGCGGTCATCACGAGCCGCGCGGACTCGACGGGGCTGGCGGCGTCCACGGTCACAACACGGCGAAAATAGCGCTTCTCCGGCGGCGCGCTGCGGGCCGGACTGCCTTCCTTGAACCAGATCCATTTCGCCAGGGAGAACGAACTCAAGGTGTCAAACGCCGGGTCCGGCTGCTTCTGAAGCTCACGTCCCCAGATGACGCGGCCTTTGCCAGCAGCGCGCCCGGTCAGTTCGCCGGGCATCTGGCTGTCACCCCACAATTCCCGGGCCAACGCCTTCACTTCCTCATCGCACTTCGGATAGTCCTGCAGGCTCGGCGACTTCACGGGCGGCGCGCCCAGCACGGTCGCGCCGGCCTTGACGAGGTCACGGATCTTCCGCAGGAGCCGTGGCGTCATCGTCTCCACCTGCGGCAGCACCAGCATCCGGTAGCTCATGCCGTCGGGCAGCACGAGCCGGCCGTCGCGCACTTTCATGCGCGTGAGCACGACCTCGGGCGGACAAGCGTCGAAGTTGTATCCGGGCCGCTCGTAGCCGGTTTTCACCGGTGACTTGAAGCGCTGTGGTGAACTTTCTGGCGCAAGGAAGCAGAGGTCGGCGACGAACAAACCCTGCTGGAGCAAATACTGGCAGCGGGCGAGATACTCGTGCCACGCGCGCGACATCTCCCACCACGTCTGCGTGCGCTCGTAGTGCAGCCCCCACGGGCCCATGCTCATGCCGGGCGGACGGTCGGGATTCGTCCACGGCTGGAGCGCATAGCGGTGGAACACGAAGCGGTTGACCCCTTCGCAGAACGCCCAGTCACCGACGTGCTTGATGTTGGCCGGATGGCCCTGCCATTTCTCCAGGTTCGTCGCCGTGAACGCTTCCGCGCCGAGGACGGGCCGGCCGTAGACGTGCGCGGCCGAGGCCATCTCCGTGCAACTGTAGGCCGCGAACCACGGCGAGTCGCCGATGCCCCACGACCAGAACTCCGCCATCGGCTCGTCGGCGCGGCCCGCGAAGGTCAGGTCGTCGCACGGCGGAGTGTCGTAGGCCTCGATGGAAAGGCGGATCCCGTTGCGATGCGCCAGCGTGCGGAAATGGCCGGCATAGTTTTCGCACAGGAGGTCGCTGACGGTCTGCCGCACATCCCACAGGAAACGCTCGGAAACCTCGATGCCGTCCACCACGCGCCCGCTCATCACCGGCAGCAGCGGCAACGGATCGTATCCCCGCAGCCGGCGGAACTCCCCGCGGAATTTCGGCGTCCAGTTCTGCGAGCCGACCTCCCAGCTGTCTATGTGCGTCGAGACGAGCGTGCGCTTTTCGCCGACGAGCGGCTTGTTGTCGGCAATGAGCTTTCCCATGAGCGCGTTGAAGTGTGTCTCCGCCGCCTCTTTGCTGAGCTTGTCGCACTCCAAACCACGGCCTTCGAGCGGTGCGGGATGATTGTCCTTGCCCGTGGTCGTGTGGCCCACGCGCAGCAGCGTCCAGCCGCCGGCGGGCACATCCCACGCGAGCCGTCCGTCTTTGCCCAGCTTCGCCGTGAGATTCACGATGCGTTCGCGCGCGACGACCGCGTCCCCGGCCAGCGTGGGAAACGTCGTGCGCAGCGGAACCTCCTCGCGCACCTCGGCCGACTTGCCGCGGATGTGCGGGATGACGTAGTTGGTCGCCGTGGTGGGATACGCGAACAACGCGATGTCACGGTAGAAATCCTTCACCGCCTTCGGCTGTGGCAGCACGGCGTCGAACCGTCGCCCGCCGATGATATTGGTCTCGGCCCAGACGACCTTCTGCATGGAAAGCTCCGGTGTGATCCACGGCCCGCCGCTGCCGCACCAGCCGGCGT
>JBAYGL010000049.1:0-17390 GCA_041666725.1 Limisphaerales bacterium | reverse complement strand
CAGACGGCGACGACGAGCGTGAGCAGCCACGCTCCGGTGACGTAGGCCCGCAACGGCAGCGCGCGGTTCGCCGAGGCCGGCGACACAAGCGCGATGGCGGCGAGATGCATGAAACCAAACAGAAGGAGGCCCATGAAGGTCACGCTCAACGTCGGGGCCCAGAAACTCCACGTCCCGAGGCGGCTGCCGATGCCTTCCCGCATCATCTCCACGGACATCGCGGTCATCCCTCCGACGAGGCTCATCATGAAGCCGCCCGCCGGCAGACCGACGAGCAGCTTCAGCCCTTTGCTCGCGGGCAGGCAGGAGAGGAAGATGGCGGCCTGCACCGAGAGCACGGACAGCAGGAATGCGACGACCAGCAGAACGAAAATGGTCGGCAGGTCAACACCGCGAAGGAGGTTGGTGAAGACCATGAACGGCGCGCAGACGCTGAAGAACAGCACGAGCAGGTAAACGCCGCAAAGCAGCTTGCCACGGATGATGCGCGCAGGCGAAAGCGTGGTGATGTAGAGCAAGTCCACGTTGCCATCCTGCCGCTCGGCCGTGAGCCGCCCGCCAACATAGACCGGGACGAACACGAAGCCGACGAGGCTCAACACCGGCAGGAAGAACTGGAAGATGTCCCGACCCAGCGCCTGGTTCGGGCTGATGTTGAAGCTCTGTCCCAGCAGGAAGCCGACGGTGACGAAGAACAGCACGGCGAGGAAGACCATCAACATCCCCGTGATGGCCCAGCTTCGCACGGCCTGCCGGAGTTCCTTCACAACGATGGGATTCGGCTCCCATGTGCGCCAGTTGGACAACGTCGGAAGGTTCATGGCGGCGAAGAAGGGAATAGGCGATGGGGAATGGGGGATAGGGAAGACGGGCGGTGGTTGGCGGCGACGGGCCGTGGCGAGCAGAGGCTCTCATTAGCACCCGGCTTCAGCCGGGTGGACGAACGCCCAACCGCGCAAACCGTTTCAACGGTTTGTGCCCTGCGATTCGCTTGCGGCAGGGGAAGCAAGCCGTTGAAACGGCTCTTCCGTTCGCGGACGCATACACCGGGCTGAAGCCCGGTGCTAATGAGAGTTGCCAATTCAGCCGCAACGGTGCGAACCAATGGCTCTCCCCATTCCCCATTCCCTACGACCCATTCCCTGCTCTTCCTGCTCACTGCACTCCTCCCTTCGTCACGTTCATGAAGATGTCCTCCAGGTTCGCCTTGCTCTGCTTGAACTCGGCGACCTTGAAGCCCTTGCCGACCAGCGTGGCGAGCAGTTCGCAGCCGGCAGATTCCTCGCCTTCCAGTTCGAGGAGCACTTCGCCGCTGACTTCGCGGGCGTTGATGACGTGCGGGGTTTGCAGCAGTTCCTTCACGAGCGCCGATGCCGGGCCGAGCACGCGGATGGCGAAGGCGCGGTGCGGCGTGCTCTTCTTCAACACGTCCGCCACGGTGCCGGACTCCAGCAGCTTGCCGCGCTCGACGATGACCACGCCGTTACAAATCTCCGTCAGCTCCGTGAGGATGTGCGAGCTGATGAGGATGGCCTTGTTCTGCGTGGCCAGCACCATGAGCAGCTCGCGCAACTCGACGCGCGCGCGCGGATCGAGGCCGGCGGCGGGTTCGTCGAGGATGAGCACGTCGGGATTGTGGATGAGCGCGCGGCCCAGCGTGACGCGCTGCTTCATGCCCTTGGAGAGCGCCTTGAGATGCTTGTCGAGAATGCCGGTGACGCCGGTGAACTCCTCCACCGCGCCGACCGCCTCACGCCGCTTCGCTCCCTGCAAGCCGTAGGCCCGCGCGTAGAAATCCAGATACTCGTGGACGGTCACGTCGTTGTGCGCAGGCAGCGAGTCCGGCACGTAGCCGACGCTGCGGCGCGCATACTCCGGCTCCTCGCGGACGGAGATGCCGTTGATGAGCACATCGCCCTCGGTCGGCTCCTCCAGCGTGGCGATGACGCGCATGGTCGTGGTCTTGCCCGCGCCATTCGGCCCGACGAAGCCGAAGACGTGGCCGTTGTCGAAGGAGAACGTGAAGTTGTCCACGGCAATGGTCTTGCCGAAGCGTTTGTGAAGTCCGCGAACTTGAACTTTCATGACGCAAATCCCAAATCCCAAGCTCCAAGCTCCAAATAAACACCAAACGCCAAGTCCCAAGGCACCCCTGAGGCACGCGCGCCGTGTGGAGTGCGGTGACTCGTCACCGCTTTCCGCAGGCGACTTGTCGCCGTCGAGGGCCGCAAGCTTGTCGGAGGAACCAAGTGCGTCCAGCTAGCGCCAGCATGGAGACTCACTGCAAGAGGCAAGCCGCCCAGACTCCGACGGCGACAAGTCGCCTGCGGAAAGCGGCGAGAACTCGCCGCACTCCATAGCGCCCCAAGACTTAGCAGCGCCTTGCGAGCTTGGAATTTGGGGTTTGGGATTTGGAGCTTCACTTCACGTCCTCCGGGGCGAGCACGCCGATGATGGTTTGGGACGCACGCGACTTGCCGGACTTGCCAAGGCCGTTTTCAATGAATGGCGCTTCCGCCAAGATGGCCATGTAGTTGCCGGGGTGAAGATATCTATATGGAGCGTTCGTAAGTGAGTCGTGTGCTGTTGACCAACCGGCTTGATAGAGGCCGGCAATCGGATTCAATGGCGAATCCAGAGCGACTGCCGCATCCGGCTGCAATTGCGCGGTCTGGCCTGCCTTAAGTGCTTCTCCCTTGAGCAGACGGCCTGTCTCGTTGCGCAGCCAGAGCGTCTGAATGTCCGCGCCGAGTCCGTTCACGACCGTGACCCGTCCGTCCGGCAGCTTCTGCATCGTGATGCGCTCGCGGCGCGTCTCGGACTTGCGCAGGGCGAAGTGCGCCGGGACACGCGCCGTGATCCAGCCGCGCACGAGGTGCTGCGATTGCGACAGCTCCAGCTCGCACGAGTTGCCGCCATTGAAGCGGTTCACGTCCACAAGAGGCGTGACCTCGGTGTCGTGGCTGTAGCGGAGGCCGTCGCCGGGCGTGAGCGGCGCGTAGAAGGCCTGGCGCGCGAGCGTCGTGGCGCGATGCGCGGCCTGGTCCAGCACGGTCACTGCCTCGGTGCGCAGGCTCGGCGTGATTCCTTCGCTCACGAGCGAGTAGCCGAAGACGATGGCGCAGGTGATGAAGGAAATCAGCGGGATGGTCCAGAGCATCGCCGTGCGACGGTTGGCCCGCGCGCAGAGGAAGATGTTGATGGGCCCGACCGCGAGGATGAACGCGAGCATGATGAACACGATGCCGCGCACGGGGATGCTGATGTTCTCAATGACCGGAAACTCGTTGTTGGCGTTGCCATCGGTCGGCATGGAATTCCAAACCTGACCGGTCTCTCTCGCGACATTCCGCATGTGGTCGATCTGCGCGCGGTTCAGGGCGGTGATGGTGGACGAGTCGGTCAGCAGGCACTGGCCAAAGCCCGCGTAAAACTGCCTGAAAACGCCAGACCAAGTCGAACCCGGCTTCTGCCACACGGCGCTCTGCCACGCCTTCGGTAGTTCCGTCATCCCCAGCACGGCCAGGCCGCCGCCCGTTTCGACATAGCTCCAGAGCGCGCCCTGCTGCGCCGCCGTCATCGCCGCAAGGTCGGTGCGGGAGAGCACCACGAGATCGAACGGCGTGAACGCCAGCCACGACTCGCTCCAGCCGCTGGCCTCCAGTTCGCTGCGCAGGACGGTCGGGCCTTGATAAGCCGAGGAGGAACTTCCACCCATCCGAGACGCCCATGTGCTGCTGGCCCGCGCACCAGTGGCGTAGGTGCTGGTCGAGCCGTCGGACAACTCCACCGCGTCCACGCTCACCTGCCCGCCCGCTGACGACGCGTCCACGTTGATCCGCACGGTGTGGATGGCGTTGGTCAGCGCAGGCAGGGAAATCTGCAGCGCACTCAACGTGAACGTCCGCGTCGCGTTGTTCGTGACGATGAGTGTCGCAAGGTCAGCTCCGTCCGCTCCCTTGAGCACGATGCTCTTGAAAGCCTGGTCCCAGCCGAGTTTGTGGATGCGGAGGAATTTCAATCCCGAACGCGGCGGTTTGAAGTCCACTTCCAGCCAGTCTCCGCCGCCGCCGACACGGTCGGGCGTCCATGCAAACTGATGCATGCCGCCCACGCCGCGCGGGACGTTCGGCGCCCCCGTGGCCTGCTCCGCCGTGAAGTGGCCTGTCGGGCCTTTCGCTGTCACGCCGCCGCGAAACGCCTTGTCCAGGTCATCGCTGTTCAGGCTGCGGCTCACCAGAACGGAGCGCGGACCTCCGGAAATGCCGGTGTGGTTGCGCTGCATGTGCTGGTTGTTGCCGCCGCGCGGAATGTTGCCCCGATGACGGCCGTCCACGAAGACTTCCACCAGATTGTCGCCGTTGAGCAGAAGCGGCGGCTGCCAGAGCGTGACGCTGACCTTCGATCCGGGGCTGACGGTGACGGTGCGCTCGACGCGGCGGACGTTGTTGCCCCAGCCGTGCGCCGTGTGCGGCGTGGCGAGCGTGACCTTGCGAGTGCGGTCGGGCGACTGGTTCTCCACCGAGAAACGCATCTCGACGTAGCCGTGAAACGTCTGGCCCTGGAAGAACACCTGCGGGGAAACGGAGATGCCGTCGAATTGCTCGGCGCTCCGGGCGGTGGAAACCAGCCCGGCGCAGATACCGGCAAACAAGACAAGCCTTGCAAGCCTGCGCGCAACCGGCGCGGAGACTTTCAGGAACCTGCCACTCCCTGCGATGACATTGGCCATGCGGCGTTTTGGGTTAGAGCGGCGCTATTGAGCCGGGAAAGCGGCGGAGGGGTCAACTAGAAGTTCACCCGGAGGCAGGTGAAGTTTTGACGGGCCAGGGAAAGTGTCGCGACCGCGCGGGCTTTAGGTGGCGGGCATTTCGCAGGCGCGCCCGAAAGCGGTGCTGAAGCAACCGCAGTCCAGACGCTTCGCGAGGCACAAGATCATGGGTGGTCGCGTCAGCGTTTGGACTGCGGTGGCTTCAGCGCCGCTTTTCCCGGACGGCCTTGGTGCTTGCCTTGGCGCGCGCGCTTCGCTAACAGAGCGCCCATGAAACTGCTCCGCCCCGCCCTGCTCTGCCTGTTCACCGCCTGGCTCGCCTCCGCCGCGCACGCCGCCGGCCCGGAAACCTTCAAGGTCAGCGAGTTCACCTTCAAGCGGCCCGGCTCATGGGAGTGGGTCGAGGTCGCCTCTCAGATGCGCAAGGCCCAGCTCAAGGTCACGGCGAAAGACGCGAAGGAGCCCGGCGAGGTCGTGTTCTTCTTCTTCGGCCCGCAGAGCGGTGGCACGAAGGCCAACGTGGACCGCTGGTTCAGCCAGTTCGAGGAAGGCCGCGACAAGATCAACGCGAAGACCGAGGAGAAGACCGTCGGCAAGGTGAAGGTGACCTACGTCTCCGCCGAGGGCACCTACAAGAGCGGCATGCCCGGTGCGCCGCCGACGCCCAAGGCCGGCTTTGCCCTGCTCGGCGCTATCATTGAAGGCAGCGAAGGCAGCGTGTTCGTCCGCCTCACCGGCCCGGCGTCGCTAGCGAAAAGCGCGCGTGGCGACTTCGAGAAGATGATCGAGAGCGGGCTGAAGTAGACGGAAAAGTTCCAAGTTCCAAGTTCAAGGTTCAAGGTCGGGCACTCGGACCTGCGCAAGCGACTTGGAACTCGAAACCTGGAACTTTGAACTTTCCTTGTGCGCTCCTTCACCGAACCCGCCGTGCTGCTGCGCGCGGCCCTGGCGGGAACGGTGTCCGCACTGGCCTGCTATCCGCGCCTCAGCCACTGGACGCAGCGCAAGGACGACGTGTGGTTTCTCGTTGCTGTCATCGGCTCGGCGACGTTTGTGATGTGGGCGGCAGTCCTGGCGTGGCATGAGCGACACGGCCGGAGCGAGGTGTTTCCCAGGCGCATCCCGCCCAAACTCTGGCTGACGACGCTCGGGATCGGGATCGCCGGTGCGACCCTCTCGTTTCATTTCGGCGATCCCATGCTGCGAAAGTTTGGACCCACCGACTTTCCGGAGAATCCGGCGCAGTGGCTGGAGCATGTGCTGTTCAACCTCGCCCTGGAACAGCTCTTCCTCTGCTTCGCGCCGTTCGCCTTTTTCGTGCGACTGCTCCACGGAGTGAAGGCGGCGGCCCTCGGCGTGGTGGGCTTCAGCCTGCTGATCCTTGCGTTGAAGCTGCAAAGCCTCCCCGCTGCACTGACGTGGGAGCTGGCGCTCGGCATGGTGCTCTTCCGGGCGGTCCACAGCACGGTGACGGTCTGGCTGTATCTGCAAGGCGGCGTCTGGCTTGTGTGGCTCTTCGCCTTGGCGCTCCAGTGCCGGCACTGGTTTGCGTTCGGCGGTTGAAGCAACTGGCGAAGCCCAACAACAGGTGAACGTGAACGATCAGAACCAACCCTGCGCTCCTCCGCGTTCTCAGCGTCTCTGCGTTGGAGGAAACGCCAGCTTCAACCACACCGTTCCGGCTCAGACCGCGCCGCCCCGCCCCGCCAGCACCTTCCGCGTCGGCACGTAGCCGGCGATAAACTCACGACGGAACTCGGCGAACGTCCCGGCGGCAATGTGCCTGCGGATGTCCGCCATCACATCGAGGAACATGTGGCTGTTGTGGATGCTCACCAGCCGGAGGCCGAGAATCTCGTTCACGTTCAGCAGATGCCGCACGTAGGCGCGGGAGAAGTTTTTGCAGGCAAAGCAGCCGCAGCCTTCCTCGATCGGCCCGAAGTCCGCCTTCACCGCGCCGCCCTTGATGGCGTAGGTGCCCTTGCGGGTGAACGCCGTGCCGTTGCGCGCCACGCGCGTCGGCAGCACGCAGTCGAACATGTCCACGCCGCGCGCGACCAGCTCGACGAGCTGCGCCGGCGTGCCCAGGCCCATTGCGTAACGCGCCTTGTTCGCCGGCAGGAATGGCTCGGCGAGTTCCACCGCCTTCATCATCTCCGGCTCGGGCTCGCCCACGCTCACGCCGCCGATGGCGTAGCCGTCGAAGTCCAGCGCCGTGATGGCCTTCGCGCACTCCTCGCGCAGCTCCGGGTTGCTGCCGCCCTGCACGATGCCAAAGACCTGCTGCCCGGCTGCGCGTGGCTGATCGCGGCATTCCTTCGCCCAGCGGATCGTGCGTTCGACGGCGAGCTTCTGCTCCTTCGCCGGCGCGTCGTGCGGCGGGCATTCGTCGAAGATCATCGCGATGTCGGAGCCAAGGTGCCGCTGGATTTCCATCGCCTCCTTCGGCCCGAGGAAGAGCGGCGAGCCATCAAGGTGCGAGCGGAACTCGACGCCATGTTCACGCACCTTGCGGATCTTCGCGAGACTGAAGACTTGGAAGCCGCCGCTGTCGGTGAGGATCGGGAGCGGCCAGTTGATGAATTTGTGCAGGCCTCCGGCGGCGCGGATGATGTCCATGCCGGGGCGGATGCTGAGATGGTAGGTGTTGCCGAGGATGATCTTCGTGCCCATCTCGACCAGCTCGCGCGGGTCGAGCGCCTTCACGCTGCCCTGCGTGCCGACCGGCATGAAGACGGGAGTGTCTATCATGCCGTGCGGCGTGGTGATGCGGCCCAGCCGCGCCTTGCTCTGCGAATCAGTCTTGAACAACTCAAACATCGGAGGCGGATTGAGCCACAGGCCGCGCGCGGCGGGAAAGGAGATTTGGATGCCATCTGCGAAAAGCAGGTGGCGAAACACTCCTGACAACCGGCCCGCATTCACCTTATCATTCCCGCCATGTTGTCGCTGACCTTGCCCGCCTGGCTGTCGCCACTCTTGGTGGCGCTTCTCTGGCAGGTGCAGGCGAACGCCGCGGCGGCCCCCGACTGGCGTGTGGATCAGTGGCGTGCGGAACAGGGCGGCCTGCCACAGAACAACCTGCAGGCACTGCAGCAGTCTCAGGACGGCTATCTCTGGATCACCACCTGGCATGGCGTGGCCCGGTTCGACGGAGTCCGCTTCACCCTGTTTGATCGCGCTTCGACGTCCGCAATGATCAGCGACTCGGGAGGGCCGCTCGCGGTGGAGGGTGACGGAGCCGTGTGGGTCGGCACCAGTTCAGGGCTGGTGCGCCTTGGGCAGGAGGTCGGTCAGCATTACGGTCGCAACGAGGGCATCCCTTTTGACCATGTGACCCATCTGCTCGTGCAGGACCAGCATGGCGTGTGGTGTGGTGGCGAAGGCGGGGTGGCCCGATTCACACAGGGGCGCTTCCGTCTCTACACCGCAGCGGACGGCCTGACCGAGCCGAAGGTGCGCTGGTTGCTGGTGACACCCGACGAGGGGGTGGCGGTCGCTTCCCCCAAGGGGATACAGGTCTTCAATCCTCAGCAGGACCGCTTCATTGCACCCTCCAGCGAAATTACTCCCGGCAACCGCTGGCTGCCGGTTTCACTCCAGTTCAACGAGCGGCTGACAAATTACGTGGCGGCCACGGAGACGGACTTGCAACGACGGGGTGCGGATGGCTGGCATCCCCTGCCGGGCAGCCGCGATGCCACTCCCTCCGAATGCCGTTTCGTGGCTGAGGACCGTCGTGGCGGGATATGGTTTCAGCGGCGTGACGGCCCGCTGCGGCGCTGGGAAGACGGAGCCGTCCGTGAGATCAGGCTCCGGGACGGCCCCATCCCTCCTCAGATCAATTCCTTTTGTGAAGATCGGGAGGGCAACATCTGGCTGGCGGGCCAGGCGGATGGCCTGTTCCGGCTCACGCCACTGCGGGTTCGTGCCCATACCGCTGGCGACGGACTGGTGCATGACTCCGTGTCGAGTGTCACCGAGGCGCGCGATGGCAGCATTTGGGCCGGCACGGACCGGGGGGCCGGGCGCTATCACGGCGGACGCTGGGAACAGTGGACCCAGGGTGTCCCTGGCGACGCCGTCAATGAAGTCCGGATGCGCAACAATATCACCTCGGTCTGTGGCCGCCGGGATGGTTCCGTATGGCTGGGCACCTGGGGGCGTGCGTTGCAGCGCTGGGAGTCCGGCCGGGCGGTGTCTTTCGGCATGTCCACAGAGTGGATGGTGGATTATGTCACCGCCCTCTACGAGGATTCGGCGGGGGCGATGTGGGTGAGCAGCGGCGGGCGGGGGGTGATCCGCATGAAGGGCGAGGACCGGCTCTGGCTGAAACCCGGGGAGCCTTTGTCGAGCGGGGATGTGACCTGCATGTTGCAAACGCGCGACGGAGCGCATTGGTTTGGCACCAAGGGTGGAGGCTTGAACCGCTGGCATGAAGGCCGAACGGAAGTCTTTGCTGCGCGTGACGGTCTGATCGGCGATGCCATCACCGTCCTGCACGAGGACGCGGACGGCGTATTGTGGATCGGCACCAACCGCGGTCTCGCCCGTCGCGAGCAGGGCCGGTTCACCGCCTTCACCACACGCGAAGGGATGTTCGATGACATGGTGAACTGGCTCCTCGAAGACGACTACGCCTGCTTCTGGATCAGTTGCAATCGCGGCATTGCCCGAATCCGCCGGGCGGATCTGAACGCGGTCGCGGCGGGCCGGGCCAGGACGGTGACACATGTGCCGGTTGGCGAGGTGGACGGCATGGCCAGCGCGGAAACCAACGGCGGCGGGCAACCGGCCGGCTGCAAGTCCCGCGATGGCCGCCTGTGGTTTCCGACCGTCCGGGGCGTCGTCGAAATTGACCCGCGTCTCTGGCAGGACAATACCAATCCACCCCCGGTCATCCTGGAACGGATTCAGGCTGTCGGTGAACCGGTCAAGCTCGCGGATTCCGCCACGCTGCCCCCCGGCAGCGGGCGGGTGATTGAGTTTCACTACACCGCCACCAGCCTGACCGATCCGACCCGGATTCGCTTCCGCTGCAGGCTCAAAGGCCACGATGCGGAATGGCAGGAGATGAGCACGCGCCGCGTCGCCAGCTACACGAACCTCCGGCCGGGGAACTACCGGTTTCAGGTCACCGCCTGCAACCACCACGGCTACTGGAATCCGCAGGGGGCGACCTTTGCCTTCATCATCACGCCGTATTACTACGAGACGAACTGGTTTCTCGGTGCGTGCGCCGGTCTTGTGTTGGGCGGAGCCGCCGGCATCCACGGCTTTCGGCTGCGCGTGGCCCGTCGCTTCGCCGAGCAGCAGCGGCAGCATTCGCTGGAGCTGGAGCGTGCCCGCATCGCCCGCGATCTGCATGACAACCTCGGAGCGGGCCTGTCCCAGGTCGCCCTGCTGGGCGAGCTGGCCAGCCAGTCTGAAACCAACGGCCTCGGCCAGGAATCCCTCGCCCGGCTCGCCGAGCAGGCCCGGGCCGCACAGCGTTCGCTCAACGAGGTGGTTTGGGTGGCCAGCGCCCGGCACGACACCGTGGCAGGCCTGCTCAACTATCTGGCGGATTACGTCCCGGCGCTGCTGGGTGCCGCCCGGATTCCCTGCCTGTTGGATTTCCCCCTGCCAGCTCCCGAGCGCCCGCTGGCTGGAAATATCCGCCATGAAGTGTTCCTCATCATCAAGGAAGCGCTGAACAATGTCGTGCGCCACGCCATGCCCGAAAGGTGACGCTGGCCGCCACCGTCTCCACTTCCGCCTTGGAGTTCACGCTGCACGATGACGGCTGCGGCTTCGATCCCGCCGAGGCCACCACCCGCGAGCGCGCCAATGGCGGCAACGGCCTGCCCAATCTCCACGCTCGCGCAGCCGAACTCCGGGCCCGCCTGGAAATCAGCTCCGCCCCGGATCAGGGCACCACCCTCCGCCTCACCGTGCCGATCCCGTAAACGCCGCCCGGCTCAAAACGCCTTTCAGCTGCCGGGCGCACGAGAATTAATAATTGAATCCTCCCTGCCGCCCTGGCCAGTCTTGCCTCCAACATGCCCGCCGCCCCGATTCGCACCGCCATCGTGGAGGATCACCACGACTACCGCGTCACTCTCGAACTCGTGCTCAAGGGGGCGCCGGGCTTTGCCTGCGCCGGAGCGTTCGCCACGGTCGAGGAGTCGCTGCTGATGCTGCCCAAGGCCAGGCCGGACGTGGTGCTGGTGGACATCCGGATGGGGCGGCGAAATGGGGTGGAGATTGTGCGCCAGCTCAAACCCCTCCAGCCCGCCACACAGTTTGTCATGCTGACCGTGGTGGCCGATGCGGAGATGTTGTTTGAGGCCCTGGCTGCCGGAGCCACAGGCTATCTGCTCAAGGACACGACTCCGGCGGAAGTGCTGGTGGCGGTCCGGGAAGTTCATGCGGGCGGCTCGCCCATGTCTCCGGCCATTGCCCGGCTCGTGGTGACTTCGTTGCACAAGCCCCTCCCGGCGGACAGCCCGCTGACGGAACTCACCATGCGCGAGCGCGAGATTCTCAACGGACTTGCCAAAGGCCTCATCTACAAGGAAATCGCCGACCGGATGGCCATCAGCTACGAAACCGTCCACTGCCATGTGCGCAGCATTTACTCGAAGCTGCAGGTGCGCTCACGGGCGCAGGCCGTGGCCAGGTATATGCACCAGCCTGATGCGTAAGACAGGCTCTCACCCGGAACGATTTAGTTGAAACGCGAGGGGCGCGGCCTTCAGGCCGCAGGAACATCCGATCGTTTGTGGCGTTCGCCTTCCCGCGCATTGGCGGAACGGCCGCACCGTTTGGTTCGTTTGCACGGGCGTCGTGGAAGTTCGTTGATCCCCTTTGCACTCAACCTTGCTGCCGCCTGAAGGCCGCGTTCCCACGCTGCATCGTTTCGACCTCACTGTGCGCTGGTGTGAGAGGTGAGCCAGGCGTGATCAGCGGCGAGCATGAACCAGTCGCCGAGCGTTCCCGTGTTGGGCGAGTAGTCCAGCGCTTTCCGGAGGGTCGTATCACCCCAGCGGTGGGCTTCCACATGGCCGTCCGCAAATCCAAACATGCCGCTGTCGTGATAGTTTCCCGGCGTGTCAATGAGATGGCCGGGATCTGTCACCCCCATGCAAATCGTCAGGGTGCCGTCGTTGATGCTGTGCGGGTGCTCATCGGCAAAAACAAACAGATCGGAGGGCGAGGGACTGATGATGTTCGCCTCGCGCGGGTAGAGCTGAAAGTTCCCTCCTCCGTGATTTTGCCGCCGCCCGGTGGCGTTGGATCCCACGGCGCTGTTCATCGAGACACTGCGCACCCGGGCCAGGCCACTGGGCCGGTCGGTGCTGCGGTCCCCGGGGCATTTGAACACGCTGGCATTGCCCGAGAGATAGGGGCCCAGCACCACGTTGGAACCCATCGTGCCAAAACCGGCGAGTGCCGGCACCGTGACCTGCACCCAGGTCGTGTCCACCAGGTTCTGGATGTTCGTGTTGGCAATGCGCTGCAGCGGTGAGGGCGGATTCAGCGCCAGGCTCAAATCCCCCAGCACCCAGCTCCCGGCGGCACCGTCGAAGTTGTTGACCAGCCGGCCATCGTGATCATCTGCGTAGAGCCGCCACGCCAGCGCAAGCTGCTTGTGGTTGCCCGAACACTTTGTTGTATGAGCCTTGATTTTCGCCTTGCTCAAAACCGGCAGAAGCATCCCCGCCAAAATTGCGATGATGGCGATCACCACGAGCAATTCGATCAACGTGAAGCCACCGTTGTCCCCGGCAGCAACGCGCCGCGCGCGACCCCGCCCTGCGTGACGAAACCAAGCCCTCCACAGAACGGGCCCGCCATACTTTTGCGTGACCGGTTCAGGCCCATCCTCCCCCTTGGGCTTGTTATGCCTTCCAGTGTCAAAACCATCGGCTCGTTTGAGTTTCATAGCTCTTTGGCGGGTTTACACATCTACGGGATAGCCCCACAGTGCTCGATTTCGGTGCCATAAAGCAATCCCGAACTACACGCTACCAGCCACAAACTGGTTACTCCCCTGCCAAAAAAGAGTCAGAAATACCAGTTCCGGCGATACCGCTGACACAGCGCCTTCGCGTAAAACGTCGGCCAACATGGAACTGGCCCGGCGCAATTCACTCCCGATCACGCTGCCCCTCGCGGAGCATTCCGCGCTCCCGACGCGTGTCTCGGCGACGTCCTCGCCTCAACGGAGGACGCCCACGGAGCCCGCGTGGACCTCCCCGGCCCGCCCGGCGGACTCCGCTTCTCCTTCCCCGTGGTCCATCCAGCCTTCGGGGAATTCCACGGGCGCGTCGGCGACTTCCTCCCGCCGTTGGTCGGCGTCCACGCCTGGTGCGTGGATGCCGACGCGCCGCGCGGGGACTTCCCCGAGCCGCCCGTCAATCCCGCGCCGCCCCGCGTGGAGCCTGCGGTCGAGGGTAGGGTGCGCTGTCTCCAGCGCGCCGCCAGCTACCCGCACGCCACGAGTCCGCAGCGGCGCGGTGAGGACACCGCGCCCTACCAGCGCTGCCGCTTCCCTCGGCATTTCGGCTTTCCCATTAACCCTCAACTAACCCCTCTCATGGCCAAACAATTCTGGTTTCCCCGCAAAGAGTCTGACCGCCGCACCCTCTTGAACAATCTTGCGGACAAACTTCCCGGCGACTACGCGACCAAATACGGCATCACCGCCGCCGAGCTGGACACGCTCGAAACCTTCCGCAAGTGGTTCAACTGGACCCTCGACGCCCTCGAATACATCCGGCAGAAGGCCCTCGGCTACACCGGCTTCCGGGACGCTCTCGGCTACGGCAAGGGCACCGCCACCGGCGCACTCACTCAGCCCACCGGCTTTGCCCTCGCTCCCCAGCCCACGGGCGGCAATCCACCCGCCGCCCTCGTCCCGCAGGCCAACGGCTGGAAATTCGTTGCCAGCCTCGTCAACCGCATCAAGGGCCATGCCGCCTACGCCGTGGCGGACGGCCAGGACCTCGCCATCGAAGGCGCTCAGGAATCCGTCGCCGACCCCGAGACCACCAAACCGGTAATCGAAGTCGTCCGCGTCGCCGGAGGAAAAGTCGAGGTGCGCTGGAAGAAGGGCGGATTCACCGGCGTGCGCATTGAAGTGGACCGGGGCAACAGCCAGTGGGCCTTTCTGGCCGTGGACACCATGCCGGACTACCTCGACACCGTCACCGCCGCCGCCGGCACCACCGCCCTTTGGAAATACCGCGCCATCTACCTGGACGGCGACGAACCCTTCGGCCAGTGGAGCGACCCCGTGAGCATCGCGGTGACAGGCTAACTCTAGGAACAAGCTGTCCACGACGGAAGTGAGCAAACCGAAGTGGGATCAAACAAAACTGCTCAAAACAAACACAAACCAGCATGAACACAGCACACAAAACGGCTCGCCATTTCGCGTTCCGTAGACTAGCACTCCTTGCAGCATTAACGACCGCGATAGCAGCCGTTAACGGCAGTGCCCAAGCGGAAGAGGGCCAACCCTGGACCCTTGGGTTGAACGGGACTTTTACGCATCTGGGGCAGCCTGGTGCAGTTGCCCCAGCAGCCGCTAATGCCTACACGCTTGGAGGTGGCATTACGGTTGGAAAATACATCTCAGACCATTATGAGGCAGGGCTTTCACTTGGGGGGACCACCAGTGGCAACGATTCCGGGTTCAACTCCGGTAGCGCAAATTACGAAGTAAAACTCAATTATCATATCAACAAAGCATTTTCCAAGTATGATCCATTCGTTGGAATTCTTGCAGGCGCATATAGCAGTTACGCCGCAGGTAGTTGGAATACAGACCCATCAGCAGGAGGAACACTTGGCCTTGGAATTGGACTAAACGATGCCAACACAATCCAATTCCAAACGACTTATGAGTTTCGGTTTATTGCCAACAGCGCTCAAAACCAGTTCCAAAACATGCTGAAAGTGGGAATAACGTTCTTGTTTCTCTAAACTGTCCGCTCATCACTCACGATTTGCACTCTGCTAGTTGTGTTCGCAAAAGTTTGTTCCTCTTGCTGTAACTAGGCGGGTGCCGCCCCCCTGCCGACTGTCGGCAGGGGGGCAATCCGAATACTTCAACGACTATGCGATCTCCCAACAACTCCACCTTGGTGCGCCTAGGAAAACTTGCAACGCGCCTAGCTCTAGGGTGCTTTGGCTTAGTGAATTCTACGAGTGAATCGGTAGCGGCTGATTCCGTTGCAAAAGTGCCCGTGGTTTACTCAGTATCGCGCGGAACCTACACAACGCCGGAAGGAAGGCCGCTTGTGTTGGATTGGAGCATTCATCAACCCATTACTCCATATCCGAATGTCGTGTGGAATCAGAGCAAACAGTCGTATCAAACGCTTGATGGTAGCCTCGTCCCAAGAGTAAGCACGCAGCACGGTGCAAGTGGTATCCCCGTCGAAGCGATTGACCCCTACTGGGGCGTGTCAGGCAACGGAAAACGTTTGATGACCGAAATGACGGATGAGGGGCGCAAGGCCGGTAAGGTTCCAGTCTACTATGACCCTAACCGGTATGGCTATTTTGACGCGGCGGATCGCCCTATGCAGTCGTGGAATGTCGCCACTCACGAGTTGGTGCAGCCGAAGCCTAATGTTATCTGGGACTCTGGAAGACAAGAATACATCACCCGTGACGGCAGTCCTCTCCCGTGGATCAAAGATTCTCGCGGTTGGGAGGGTATCCCGGTAGAGGCCATCGACCCAACAATGGGCGCATATTCGCCTGGTGTGTATTCATCAAAGCGTGGAACCATCAAGCCGGAGGAGCAGGTCGCAGAGTTTTCAAGTCAGCTTGGATCTCACAAGCAAATCACCAATATAAAGGCGCTCATGGATGGCCTGCTCCAGCGCGGGGTGAAGGTGTCGCCGAATGTCATACAGTATCTCAGACAGCTTGAAATGGGGTCGGAAGGCAGACTCAAGGAAATGTTGCCAGACGCCGGGAAGAGCTTGCAAAAGATGATTGAAGCCACCAAGGAGAAGGCATCACCGCCTCCAGCAGCACGGAAGATCCGCCCACTAACTGTGTTTAACATTAGACCCGAAGAAGTTGCGGCCGCGCGACAACAGGCCTTGGCTCAGTCACAACCGCAGTTTCGTGGCAACGCGCTGCGGGAAATGGAACAACTCAATGCCGATATCTACAGTGCAATTGCAACTGGGCGCGTATCGGATGCGGGCAATCAAAATTTCGCCAACCGCTTTGTTGACATCAGTCAACGCATGATGGGGGAGTTGAACGCCTACAGTGCCAGCGTGGCAAATTGGAACCAGATTAACCAGATGAGAGCTCAGCAGGAGGACATTTCCCGCATGATAAGAGCAGCGCGTGCCGGTGACGTTCAGGCGGTTAGCTCGGCGGCGGTGAGTCTGATGGACAAACTTCCAGCTAGCGTTGGAAAGCCTGGAAAAACGTATATCGAACGTATGCAGGCGAATTTCGCGCGCAAGCCGGGCCCGGCCGATCCCCTAACCGGACGCACCGATCTGGATGAGGAAGGCCATGCTGCCACCGTAGACCTCTTCGCTGATTTGATCAAGAACAATCCAGAGGGAAAGGATTACATTCTTGGCGAGATGGCACGTGTAGATGCCGTGAATGACCAAGTTCAAGAGTGGAATCGTGAACTCGGAAAGACTGTGGATTCTGTTATCCGCAATACTTATGATACAGAACGGATAATCAATAATGCAACCGGCCTCGGCAATGCGCTGATATGGGACAACCCGCTTTACAAAGAGGGCAGCGGAGAGCCCAAGAAGGTTACGGCAAATGACCGATTCGAAAAGCAGTGTGCAATTCTAAATAAGAAGCGCGCGGCTGAAGAATCGTGGTATGAATCTCACCGACTTGGTTCGATGATTGCCGATCGACTAGGTGTCAGTGCTCAACGGTCGGCGGAACTCGGATTCGGGAGCTTAAATCATAACAGTCCAGGTGGAAGCGGCACTCAAGCTGCCACCGGCGGCCTTACTTCAGATAATGAAGGCGTCACGAAGAGGCCTAATTTGAGCACGCCTGACGGTCCAGCGCGCCAACCATCGCAAAAACCTGACTTGCGAGGGATGCCAAGAAGCCCATCCGTTATTAACGATGCTGGAGGTGTGCGCGCCAAACTTAAGCTCACTCCATCGCAGTTGGACTTGTTAAGCAACCACTATGCTACGTCCGCTCGATGAGGCTCCTGTCCGGGCTGAACTCTGGGTGATGAACTGTCGGGGGTGAAGTCAAAACCCGCCGCCGCTGCCTTGGAAGTGCTCGAGATTTTGGAAGCGGAACCGGAGCGGGTGGCGCAACTGCATCGCAACGTGGCGCACTTCGCCGCCGGGCTGCGGGAGGTGGGGCTGTCCTACCTCAACAGCCAGAGCGCCGTCTTCCCCATCATCTGCGGGGAGGATTGGGACGCGTGGCGTCTGGCGCGGCACTGTCAAAAGAGCGGCGTCTTCGTCCAGGCCATTCCACACCCAGTCGTCCCCAAGGGCATGGCCCGCCTGCGCGCCGCCGTGAGTGCCACGCACACGATTGAGGAGCTGAACTACTGCCTGCAGGTGCTGAAGGAGGGGACGGCCAAGTTCCCGGCGGTGCT
>JBAYGL010000048.1:0-17630 GCA_041666725.1 Limisphaerales bacterium | reverse complement strand
GGCGCGGCGTTCACGCCGCAGAAGGCTGCGAATGAACGAAACGCCCCGGCAAATACGAGCGGTTTCTGCGCCACCCACCCTGCTGCGGCTTGAAAGCCGCGCTCCTTCGGGGGGCAGTGTCAAAATGCGCCACAAGCCGCTCTGAATCTGATCTTCCCGGATGAAGTCCCCGTTTTTTGGGCTTTGCACAACTCGCACCGGGCATCTTCAATGGCTCATGCATTCGCCCGCCATTCTCACCACCGTCGTCGGCAGTTATCCGATTCCAGCATGGCTGGCGGCCTTCCCCACCGCCACCGCGTTGCGCGACGCCATCCTCGTGGTGCTCAAGACACAGGAACTCGCCGGCCTTGATGTCATCGCCGACGGTGAGCTTTCGCGTTTCGACGTGAATCACCCGGAGACCAACGGGATGATCGACTATTTCATCCGTCCGATGAGCGGGATCCACACGTCCCTCTCGCGCGAGGAACTGGCGAGGTTCCGGGCCGCACAAGGCATGAAGTTCCGCGCACAACCTGCCGGCGTCGTGAGAAGCGAAGTTGGCGAGGGAACCCTGAACCTTCCCGCCGCGTGGCATTCCGTGCGCGGCCTCACGCCCCGTCCGCTGAAGTTCACCCTCACTTCGCCCTACATGCTGGCGAAGACGCTTGTGAACGAGTTTTACCCGGACACCCGGTCGCTGGCGCTGGCGCTGGCTGAAGTGCTCCGTCGTCAGGTCGCGGACATCGACGCTGCCGTCGTGCAGGTGGACGAGGCGAACCTCCCCGGACATCCCGAGGACGCCGCCTGGGCGCACGAACCCATCAACCATGTGCTCAAAGGCGTGCGCGGCCAGAAAGGGCTGCACCTCTGCTTTGGGAATTACGGCGGGCAGAGCATCCAAAAGGGTTACTGGCGCGACCTCCTCCCTTTCCTCAATCGCCTCGATGTGGATCACCTCGTCCTTGAATTCGCCCGGCGTGGCTACGAGGAGCTGGACGCCTTCCGCGATCTGCGCCCCGGCATCGCCCTCGGGCTCGGTGTGGTGGACATCAAGGACAACGAGGTCGAGTCGCCGGACCTTGTCGCCTCCCGCATCGCCCACGCCGTGAAAACGCTCGGAATCGAGCGCATCCGGTGGGTTCATCCCGACTGCGGGTTCTGGATGCTCTCCCGCAGCGTTGCCGACAGGAAGATGGCGGCGCTCGTCGCGGGCCGGGACAAGTTCCTCGGGAAATGATCGTGCGCAGGATTTTGAAACGCGCCGCCCGGTCCTTTCAGATCGGACTGGCATCACCCAGCGCCGCTTCCTATTCTGCATCCATGAAACGCCGGTATTTTTTTCCCACCGTCTTCGTTGCGCTGTGCGCCGTTTCCAACATTTTCGCCGCGTCCAGGCCGGACGCGGATGCCGCGAGGTTCAAGGCCATCCCGCAGAGGATGCAGGAATTCGTGGACCGGCAGGTGGTGGCCGGGGCGGTGACGCTTGTCGCACGGGGCGGCAAGGTCGTTGCCCTTGATGCGGTTGGTTACTCCGATCTCGCGGCGAAGAAGCCGTTGCGGACCGATGACATGTTTTGGATCGCCTCGATGACCAAGCCCATCACCGGCGTCGCGGTGCTGATGTTGCAGGACGAGGGCAAGCTCTCCGTGGACGATCCGGTGGAGAAGTTCCTGCCCGAGTTCAAGGGCCAGATGTTCCTCGCGACAAAGACCGCCGACGTCACCGTGCTCAAGAAGCCGGGCCGCCGCATCACGCTCCGAGATTTGCTCACGCACACCGCCGGCATGAACAGCGACGTGCCCGAAACGGGCCGTGACCTGACGCTCGGCGAGCGGACGCTGGCTTACGCGCTGCAGCCGCTGTCCTTCGAACCGGGCGCCAGGTGGCAATACAGCAATCCCGGCATCAACACGCTGGGCCGCATCGTGGAGGTCGTGTCGGGTCAGAACATCTCGGAATTTCTGGATGTCCGCCTGTTCAAACCGCTCGGCATGAAGGACACGACCTTCTGGCCGACCGAGGCCCAGGCCCGGCGCGTGGCAAAGTCTTATCAGCCCGGCCCGGACAACCAGGGCCTCGTCGAGGTGGGCAACTACTTCCTCAACGGCCGGCCGTTGACCGCACGCTGGCGCACGGCGCTTCCGGCGGGCGGCCTTTACTCGACAGCGGGCGACATCGCGAAGTTCTACCTCATGATGCTCAACGGTGGTGAAGCGAACGGCCGCCGCTATCTTTCCGCCGCCGCGCACCAGCAGCTCACCACCACGCAATCTGGCAACATCAAAACCGGCTTCACCGAGGGGATGAGCTGGGGCTTTGGTTTCCAGGTCGTCAAGGAGCCGCAGGGCGTCACGGCGATGCTCGCACCCGGCACCTACGGCCACGGCGGCGCTTACGGCACCCAGAGCTGGGCCGACCCCAAGAGCGGGACGATTTACATCCTGATGATCCAGCGCGCCCGGATGGCGAACGGAGACGCCTCGGACATTCGAAAGGCGTTTCAGGAGACGGCGGCGGCGGCGTTGAAGTAGAGGGAGATTTTCCCGGAAAAGCAAAACGCGGAAGGCTGTTGCCAGCCTTCCGCGCGCGAAATTTCAAATGGGATTAGTAACGGTCGCCACCGCCACGCTCACGGCGTTCGCCGCCGCGGTCGCCACGATAGCCGCCGCCACCACCAGGAGGACGCTCTTCACGAGGACGGGCGACGTTCACGGTGAGGTCACGGCCGCCGACGTTCTTGCCGTGCAGTCCTTGGATGGCCTTCTCGGCCTCCTCGGCGGAGGACATGGTGACGAAGGCGAAGCCGCGGGACTTGCCGGTCATGCGGTCGAGCATGAGGTTGACTTCCATGACGGTGCCGAACGCCGCAAAGGCGTCCTGCAGGTCGTTCTCGGTCGTGGCAAACGCGAGGTTGCCGACGAACAGCTTGTTGTTGTTCATGATGATTTGCCTCTGCCGCGACCACTGCTCCGACTGTTCCCGACCATCGGGTTTCAAATCATCACTGAACCTCGTTCACCTGACGATTCACCAAATCCTGCAACCGGCGCGACCGAATGCACAGCCATTCTATGGGTGAAGCCCGAGACTTTGGCAACTGCTTATTTGCCAGATTAAACGGGGGTGGACGACAAGGCGGGGTCGCATGTGTGCATGGGTGGATTTTTGTCTGGTTGAATTCATCCGCGCGGGTTGGACACGGCGTTTGCTTCGATGCATCATCCGCCCGCTGAACTTCGATCTGGAACGTGGCTGCTGAACCGCCCAACCCGTCGTTTGTCCAACGCCTCCTCACCCGGCTGGCGGACGCGGTGTATTTCCACCCGCGCGCCTTTTTTTATCCGCAGATCGTGTTGTTTCTCGTCTGCCTGCTCTTCACGGTGCGGCATCTGGGGTTCAGCACCAGCCGCAATGACCTCGTCGGCTCGGACAAGAAGTATCACCAGAACTTCCTCGCGCTGAACAAGGAGTTCCCCGGCCAGAGCGACCTGGTGGTGGTGGTGGAGAGCGACCGGATGGACAAGAACCGGCAGTTCGTCGAGCGGCTCGGCGTGAAGCTGGAGGCGGAGACGAATCTCTTCACGGACGTTTTCTACAAGGGCGATCTCAAGTTGATGGGCAGCAAGGCGCTGCTCTTCGTCCCTCAGGCGGATCTGGTGGAGCTCCAGAAGAAGATCAAGGACTACCAGCCGTTCATCAAACACTTCGCGAAGGCGACGAATCTCGTCTCGCTCTTCACCGTCCTGAACAAGCAGTTCCGCACGGCCAAGCAGGAGGAGAACGCGGAAAACGAGTCGATGCTGGGGGCGCTCCCGGCATTGGAGCGCATCATCAACGAGGCACGGGAAAGCCTCCAACGGCCTGGCAAGCCGCCGTCGCCGGGCGTGAGCGCGCTCTTTGGCGGCGGGGCGGAGGCGGAGCAGGAAATGTATATCACGTTCAACAACGGGCGGATGTATCTCGTCACCGCCCACGCGAAGCGTGATGAGCTGGACGGCGACGCGGTCGAGCGGTTGCGAGTGCTGGTGGAGGAGACGAAGCGCGAGGTGCCCGGAGTGAGCGTGGGCATCACCGGCGAGCCGGTGCTGGAATACGACGAGATGGGGCAATCCCAGGTGGACACGACGCTGGCCACCATCGTCTCGCTCGTGCTGGTGTTGATCATCTTCATCTTCGGCTACGCCGAGACGGGCCGCCCTCTCAAAGCCAACGCGGTGCTGATCGTCGGACTGGTTTACACGATGGGCTACACGACTCTGACGGTCGGACACCTGAACATCCTGACCATCACGTTCGCGCCGATGCTGATCGGGCTGGCGATTGATTTTGGCGCGCATCTGGTGGCGCGGTTTGAGGAGGAATTACGGCTGGGCAAGTCCGAGCGCGAAGCCATCACGCTGGCGATGGTGAACACCGGCCAGGGCATCTTCACCGGCGCGGCCACGACGGCGGCGGCGTTCTTCGCGATGGGGATCACCAACTTCAAGGGCATCCAGGAGATGGGCATCATCGCGGGCGGCGGCCTGCTGATCTGCCTAGTGCCGATGATGACGTTGTTGCCCGTGCTGCTCCTGCGCGGGAAGCAGAACATCATTGACCACGTCGCGCCGCCTGTGGACCGCCGCGAGCGCATCGAGCGCATCTGGCTCAACCGGCCCGGGGCCGTGCTGGTGGTGACGGCGGCGCTGTGTGCGTTGAGCGTGGCGCGATTCGGCAAGGTTCACTTCGACTACAACCTGCTGAACATGCAGTCGGCGGGTTTGCCGGCGGTGGTGTTCGAACAGAAGCTCATCAACTCCGCGTCAAACTCCGTGCTGTTTGGCGCGGTGGTGGCGACGAATCTGACGCAGGCGGCGCAGCTCGAGCAAAAGCTGACGAACCTCACAACGGTCGCAAACGTGCGGTCCATGAGCCAGTTCCTCGCCGAGGACGCGACGCCCAAGCTCGCGCTCATCCGCCAGATCAAGACGGACGCCAGCGCCGTGCAGTTCGCGCAGCTCGACATGCAGCCGGCGAACGTGCCGGAGCTGTTGCAGGTGCTCTTCTCGTTTCAAGGCTTCGTGGGCCTGGCGGAAGACACGGTGAAGAAGGAAGGCGACGAGAAGCTGGCGCAGCAGTTCCGTTCCTTGAAAAACGCCGCCCAGGCCTGGCGCAACGCGTTGGTGGCAGGGCCGCCGGCGCAGGCGGCTGCCCAGACGGCATTTTATCAGCAGGCATTGCTCGATGACATCCGGGACACGTTCACATCGCTTGCAGGCCAGCAGGCCGCAGCATTGCGGGCGGAGGATTTGCCGGCTCCGTTGCGCAACCGTTTCATCGGGGTGACCGGCAAGTATTTGCTCCAGGTCTTCCCAAAAGGCGACGTGTGGCAGCGTGAGCCTCAGGCAGCCTTCGTGAAGGAGCTTCGCACCGTGGATCCGAACGTGACCGGCACGCCCGTGCAGCTCCTCGAATACACCACCCTTCTCAAGGACAGCTATGTGGAGGCCGCGTGGTATGCGGTGGCCGCCATCGCCATCATGGTGCTGCTGCATTTCCGCTCCCTTGTGTGTGTGATCCTGGCCCTGCTGCCCGTGGCCATCGGGGCGGTGTGGATGGTGGGCTTCATGGGCTGGGCGGGGATTCCCTTCAACCCCGCAAACATCATGACGCTTCCGCTGGTCGTTGGCATCGGCGTGACCAACGGCATCCACATCCTCAACCGCTTTGGCGAGGAGAAGAATCCGTCCATCCTCGCGCGCAGCACCGGCCTTGCCGTGCTGGTATCCGGCCTGACAACTATCGCAGGCTTCGGCAGCCTCGTTCTAGCGAAGCATCAGGGCATCGAGAGCCTTGGCTATGTCATGGCCGTGGGCACGGCGACGTGCATGGTTGCCGCGCTGACCTTTCTTCCTGCCGTGCTGAACGTGCTCTTGAAACTCGGCTGGAGAAAAGAAAAGGCCCAGTGACGAAAATGCACCTTCGCCACTGGGCTGTGAGGAACCGAGGTCAAATGGAACCTCTACCAACTCCGCACAGCGTATTGATCCTCAAAGAAATGTCAATTCTCCAGAATTTGGCGGCATTCAAAAGCGCGGTAACGATATTTTGAAAGCTGAAGGCTGTGGCCACCTCATTTCTTTGAGCCGTCAAACTTGACCCGCGCCCCAGCCCTCCTACCATCTTGCCCGCGTGAATTACCGCGTTTCCAATCCGCTGGAGCTTGTCCGGCTGGCGCTCTGTGTGTGTGTGCTGGCTGGACTGAATGTTTCTCGTGCCACTGCGACTGAGTGGACGGCCGGCCCCTTTGCCCACGAGTTTTCCCTGACATTGGCGTCTGGCACGCGGGAGGAGTGGCTCGGCCCGCTTTATTACCACGAAGTCGCCGACGGCCAGACGACCTGGGCCGCCCCACCCCTGTTTTCCCGCACAATCAACCCATCGGTTGAGGCGGAGGAATACGATTTCCTCTACCCCCTGCTCACATACGACCGTTTTGGTGCGGAATACAGATGGCAGCTCTTTCAACTCCTGAGCTTCTCCGGCGGCCAGTCGCAGGACGAGAAACGCTCGGACAAGTTCACGGTCTTCCCTTTCTACTTCCAGCGCCGGGCCGCAGACCCGTCGCAAAACTACACCGCGCTCCTGCCGTTCTGGGGCACGCTCAAGGACCGCCTCCTCCGGGATGAAATCAAAGTCCGACTCTTCCCGCTCTACTCGCACACGGTGAAAAGGGACGTGGTCACGGATAATTACCTCTTCCCATTCTTCCATGTGCGCCACGGCACCCAGCTCGACGGCTGGCAGTTCTGGCCGCTCATGGGCCACGAACACCGCGACGCGTTCACCAGCACGAACTACCTCGACATCGCCCAGCTCACACCCGGCCATGACAAGCTCTTCATCGCCTGGCCCTTCTTCTTCAACAACCACACCGGCATTGGCTCGACCAATCCCGTCCACGAGCAGGCCTTCCTCCCGCTCTACAGCCATTATCGTTCGCCACAGCGTGACTCCTCCACCTACGTCTGGCCCCTCTTCACTTTCACCGACGACCGTGAGAAGAAATATCGCGAATGGGGCGCGCCCTGGCCGCTCGTGGCTTTCGCGCGCGGCGAGGGAAAGCACATGAACCGCGTCTGGCCGTTCTACAGCCACGCCACCAACGCCGTCCTCACCAGCGACTTCCTTCTCTGGCCGCTCTACAAATACAACCGGGCCCAGGCCGCTCCGCTTGACCGCGAGCGCATGCGCTTCCTGCTCTTCCTATACAGTGACCTCGTGGAGAGAAACACCCTCACCGGCGAGTCCAGGACACGGGCCGACTTCTGGCCCCTCTTCACAGCGAGGAAGGATCTCGACGGACGCGAGCGCTTCCAGCTTCTCGCCCCGGTCGAGCCCATGCTTCCCAACAACAAGAGCATGGAGCGCAACTGGTCGCCGCTCTGGTCCCTGTTCCGCTACGAAAAAAACCCGCGCATCGGGACGGAAAGTCATTCACTCCTCTGGAACCTCGTCCGGTTCGAAACCAGCCCGACCAATTCCCACGCCTCCTTCCTCTTTGGCGTGGCCAAATGCGACAGCGATGCAGCCGGTCCGAAGTGGCGATGGTTTCAATGGGGCACCAACTCGCCAAAGCCGGCAGACGATTCCCGCTGAATCCCGCTGTCTCCGCTGGTTTTGGCCCCCCCCGGTTCGCTGGATGAGGCTTCACCTTCCGTCGTTGCGGGTTAAACTCCCGCCATGCCGAACCTCGTATTATTCTTCCGTCGTCAGGTGTGCTTGTGGGGCGTCACGGCGTTCGCCTACGGCGCGTTCGCCGCAGCACCACCACTTCAACTCGCCCTCCAAAGCCGCGTTGAGGCCGGACCGGGGAGCGGCGAGTTCCGTGTGGCAACCACGGTCGCGACGTGGGACCCGGGACAGACCGCCATCATCGTCTGTGACATGTGGGATTTGCATCACTGCAAAAATGCCGTGAAGCGGGAGCGGGAGATGGCCCCGCGCATGAACGAAGTTCTGGAGCGGGCCCGTGCCGGGGGTGTTCTCATCATCCACGCGCCGAGCAGCTGCATGAAGTATTACGAAAACCATCCGGCACGCGAACGGGCCAGGGCGGTGCCCAGGGCGGCGAACCTGCCCGCCGACATCGGCTCATGGTGCCGCCAGATTCCAGCCGAGGAGCAGGGCAAGTATCCCATTGACCAGACTGACGGCGGAGAGGATGACGCCCCGGCCGAGCACGAGGCATGGGCCGGGGAGTTGAAGGCGAAGGGACTCAACCCGCGCGCGCCGTGGACGCGCCAGATTGATGTGCTGAAGATTTACGACCGCGACGCCATCAGCGATTCCGGCGTGGAGATTTGGAACCTGCTGGAGCAACAGCGCATTTCCAACGTCATTCTCATGGGCGTCCATGTGAACATGTGCGTGGCGGGCCGGCCCTTCGGCCTGAGGCAGATGGCGAAGAACGGCAGGCGCGTCGTCCTCATGCGTGATCTGACGGACTCGATGTATAACCCCGCCCGCTGGCCGTTTGTGGACCACCATCGCGGCACGGAGCTGTTCATCGAACACCTTGAAAAGTTTGTCTGCCCGACCATCACATCGGACCAGATACTGGGTGGAAGGCCGTTTTCCTTCATTGGCGCGACTCAGCAGAAGAACTGAGCCGGGAGGAGTCAAGCAGCCCGATGGCGGATCAATTGCATCGCTGCCCACCAGCGGCGGCGAAGTTTTCACCCGACGGGATCACCACCGGGTCGCAAAAAAAATGAAGATGCCGATGAACGCGATGGCTCCGATGAACACGAGAACCCAGGCCCATCCCCCCGACCGGTCTTTCAATTCAGGATCTTCAAATGGAAGGTTTGGCATAAGTCTTACGTTTGTTGTTGATCCGCTGGCTGCCCGCAGCGAACCAGTCACCGCCGCATAATGTGCCAGCCTCTGAAGAGGGCAACAAGCTCAAATCAGGGCGTTTGACACGGCGGTGGCAATGATGCCGTCGCCGGAAACGGGAATGCCGGGTTGCAGCAGAGATGCCTCCGTGCAGAGTGCTCCTTTTCTCGTGCAATCCGGCCGGTCCGCCGTTGAAATCCCGCCATGCGGCAGAGCTTTCTCGGCATTGAAATCGGCGGCACCAAGCTGCAACTCGTCGCGGGCGACGCGAATGCGCGCATCACGACACGGCGGCGCTTCACCGTGGACAAGCAGCGCGGCGGCGCAGGCATCCGCGAGCAGATTCAGGGCGTGTTGCCAGAGCTGATGGAGTCCGCGAAACCGTCCGCCATCGGCGTCGGCTTTGGCGGTCCGGTGGATGCGGCGACGGGGCAAATCTGCTGCTCGCACCAGATCGGGGGCTGGTCCGAATTCCCGATCGGCGAATGGCTGCGTGGCCTCAGCGGCCTGCCCGTGAGCGTGGACAATGACGCGAACACGGCGGCGCTCGGCGAAGCCATGTGTGGCGCGGGCAAGGGCAGCAATCCGGTCTTTTACGTCACGCTCGGCAGCGGCGTGGGCGGCGGGCTCATCGTGGACGGGCGCATCTACCACGGCGCAAAGCCGGGCGAGGCGGAGATCGGCCATGTGCGGCTGGACAAGACCGGCGTGATCGTCGAGCAGCGGTGCGCCGGCTGGGCGGTGGACCGGAAAATCCGCGAGGCCTGCAAGCGCGAGCCGTGGAGTCCGCTGTCCCAACTCACCGCCGACGCAGACCACGGCGAGGCCCGCGCCCTCGCGCCGGCCATCGCGCAAGGCGACGCGCTCGCGCATCGCATCGTGGACGAGGTCGCCGACGATCTGGCGTTCGGCCTGTCGCACGTCACGCAACTCATGCACCCGGAAGTCATCGTGCTCGGCGGCGGTTTGTCGCTGGTGGGTGAGCCGTTGCGGGCGGCGGTGGCGGCGGCGCTGAGGCGCTACGTGATGGAAGCCTTCGCGCCCGGCCCGCGCGTGGCGCTGGCGGGGTTGGGTGAAGATTCGGTGCCGGTCGGTGCGTTGCTGCTGGCGAACTCAAAGGCTTCGTAGTCGCAGGCTTCAGCCTGCGCGTCCGGCGCGGACGATTCGCAACCTAAAGGTTGCGACTACGGAGACGGGTCGTCATTTTTCGCGCGTGAATCTCGAACTCATCAACACCGGCAGCGAGCTGATGCTGGGTCGCGTCCTGAACACGCACCAGCAATGGCTTTGCCGTCAGCTCGCGGACCTGGGCTACGTCGTCACGCGGCAGGTCGGCGTGGCGGACACGGCCGATGACATCGAGCAGTCCGTCCGCGAGGCGCTGGGCCGCGCGGATTTCATCATCACGACCGGCGGGCTCGGGCCGACCTCCGACGACATCACGCGCGACCGCATTGCTTCGCTGCTGGGGCGCAAGCTCCACGAGGACCCGGGCATTGTCGCGCACGTCGAATCGTTCTTCATCAAACGCAACCGGCCCATGCCCGCCAGCACGCGCGTCCAGGCGATGGTGCCCGACGGCGCGCTTGTGCTGCCCAACGCCCACGGCACCGCGCCGGGTCTCGCGCTGCACGTCAGCCCGAACCCGTTCCGCGCGGACGGCAGGCCGAGCTGGTTGGTGATGCTGCCCGGACCGCCGCGCGAGCTGCGTCCGATGTTCGCAGACCAGGTTGCGCCGCTGCTGCGCGCAAAGCTGCCGCTGGAGGCGGACTTCGTCTGCCGCACACTGCGCACCGTTGGGATCGGCGAATCGTTTCTGGAGGAGCGCATCGCCGGGCCGCTCAAGTCGCTCACCGACGCGGGCCTCGAACTCGGCTACTGCGCTCACACCGGCGCGGTGGACGTGCGCTTCGTCGCGCGCGGGTGCGGTGCGGAAGCGGACGTGGCCGAGGCGGCGCGCATCGTTTACGAGCTGGCCGGGGAACACATCTTCGGCGAAGGCGATGACGAGTTGGAACAGGTGCTCGTGCGCCGGCTCACCGAGCGGAAGCAAACGCTCGCGCTGGCCGAGTCCTGCACCGGTGGCTTCATCGCAAACCGCCTCACGAACGTGCCGGGCGCATCCGCCGTGTTTCTCGCCGGGCTGGTGACTTACAGCAACGCGGCGAAGGAACGCTTCCTCGGAGTGCGCGCAGAAACACTCAAGGCCCACGGAGCTGTGAGCGAGGAAGTAGCGAGAGAGATGGCTGAGGGTGCGCGGGCAAGGACGGGCGCGGACTTCGCGCTCGCGGTCACGGGCATCGCCGGGCCGGCCGGCGGCACGCCGGAGAAGCCGGTGGGGACGGTCTTCATCGCGCTGGCGACGGCCTCCGGAACGAAGGTCATCAATCCCATCAACCGCTACGACCGCGAGACGTTCAAGTATCTGACCTCGTTGCAGGCTTTGGAGTTGTTGCGGCGGGAACTGGCGCTATTCCCCTGAACTCAGGTCGCCCGCGTGCCGGCAGATGCCGCGCTTGCCGGCGGCGATGAAATCCAAAAGGAGCCTGGCTGCATCGCCCTGGGCAGACGCCTGCGCTTCGGCGAGCGCGATCCGCCACGGCTTGCCGCTCAGGAAGAGCAGGTGGTAGAGGTGGCGCAGTTCCAGCCGTTGCGCGGAGGCGAAGCCGCTCCGCCGCAGGCCGATCACGTTCAGGCCGCAGACGCTGTTGATGCCGGTGCCGATGCAGTAGGGCGGCAGATCCATGCTGATGGCCGCGCCGCCCTGCAACAACGCCAGCGGGCCGACGCGGCAGAACTGGTGAACGAGCGAATTCGCCGAGAGGAAGGCGCGCTCGCCGATCACCGCGAAGCCCGCGATGGCCACGCCGTTGCAGATGATGGCGTGGTCCTTCACATGCACGTCGTGGCCGATGTGCGCGTTGCCCATGATGAAGCAGTGCGAGCCGATGGTCGTGGCGGTGTCCGGCCTGGTCGAGCAGTGGATGGTGGCGTGCTCGCGGATGACGTTGTCATCGCCGATGAGCAGGCGCGTCGGCTCGCCCTTGTATTTCAAGTCCTGCGGCGTGTCGCCGATGACCGCGCCGGCATGGATGCGGTTGCGCGCGCCGAGCGTCGTGTGACCGGTGAGATGCACAAACGGCCCGACCACGCAGCCGGGGCCGAGCGTGACGTTGCCCTCGATGACCGCGTAGGGGCCGACTTGCACGTCGGGCGCGAGCTGGGCGGTCGGGGCGATGATGGCGGTGGGGTGGAGCATCTGAAGTGGTCAGTATTCAGTGTTCAGTGACGGAAGCAGCGCTTCAGGTTCAGACTGAACACTGAATACTGAACACTAAATACTTTCTTCAAGTTCACGAGTAGAAATAACCCATCTCCCGCAACGACGCGTAGTCCCGCTCCCTCTCCGTCGTCTTCCGGCCCAGGATGACGTGGTCAAGGACTTCGATCTTGAGCAACTGACCGGCCCGGATGAGGTCGCGCGTCACCTTGATGTCGGCCTCGCTGGGCGTGGGATCGCCGCTGGGGTGGTTGTGGACGAGCACGATGGCGGCAGCGTTGGCCGAGATGGCGTGCTTGAAGACCTCGCGCGCGTGGACGTGGATGGAGTCGAGCGTGCCCTGCGAGATGCGCTCCATGCGGATGAGCCGCCGCCGCGTGTTGAGCAGCAGCACGAGGAAGTGCTCCACCTCGTAGCCGCGCGCGTCCTCGCGCAGCAGGTCGGCAATTTGCTCGGGCTTGTCCAGCAGCGGCGATTCCGCGCGCAGCTCGGCCGCCATGCGGCGTGCGAGCGTGAACGCGGCCTGGAGTGTCACCGCCTTGTCGCGCCCGATGCCCTTCACTTCGCAAAGCTCCTTCACCGACGCCTGCGAAAGCCGGTCGAGCGTCTGGAACCTGGCCAGCAGCTCCTGCCCGATGACGAGCGCGGATTTCCCCTGCAGGCCCGTGCGCAGCAGGATGGCGATGAGGTCGGAGTTGCCGAGCGCGTCCGCGCCGTTCGCCGCGAGCCGCTCGCGCGGGCGCTCGCTGGCGGGGATGTCCTTGATGCGCGGGCCGCTCATGAGGGCGAAGCTCCATGCTCCAAGGAGTGGCCTGCAAACCGAACGCCACGACGCGCGCCTTCTCCCTTCCGCGGCGGAGGGGAGAAGGTGGCCGCAGGCCGGATGAGGGGTGGGGCCGCCAATGCCGACGCACGCAACCCCTCACCCCGGCCCTCTCCCCTCCTCCGAGGAAGGGAGAGGGAGAAGAGGCGATGATCGCTCCCCACTCCCGGCTGTCCGCTGACTGCTGTTAGCTGACCGCTCATAATTCCTTCACCACGAACGCCGCGAACTCCGCGTGGAGATGCGGCGGGATGCGGGCTTTGAAACGGGCGGTCTCGCCGCTGTAGTCGCGCTCCACGATTTGCGCGACCTCGTGGAGTTTCGCCATGACCCCCGAGTCGGCGTGGGGGATGTTCAGCTCGACGAAGTTCCGCACCGGGCGCAGCGCGGTGCCGAGTTCGCTCATCAGGGCTTCGAAGCCCTCGCCGGTGCGGGCCGAGACCGCAACGGCGCGCGGGTGGGCCATCAGCCAGCGCGCAACCAGGTCCGGCTCGGCACGGTCGATTTTGTTCAGCACCAGCAGCGTCGGCTTGTCGCCCGCGTGGATTTCCTCCAGCACGGTGTTGACGGCCCGGATGTGGTCCTCGGCCTGCGGATGCGTGCAGTCCACGACGTGCAGCAGCAGGTCCGCCTCGACGACCTCTTCAAGCGTGGCCTTGAACGCCTCGACAAGGCGGTGCGGCAGCTTGCGGATGAAGCCGACGGTGTCCGAGAGCAGGACGTTCTGGTTCGTCGGCAGGCGCAGGCGGCGCGTGGTCGGGTCGAGCGTGGCAAAGAGCTTGTCCTCGGCGAGCACCGTCGCGCCGGTGAGCTGGTTGAAGAGCGTGGACTTGCCGGCGTTCGTGTAGCCGACGATGGACGCGAGCGGCCACTGGTTGCGCTGCCGGCCCGCGCGCTGCGTGGTGCGCTGGCGGCGGATGAGGTCGAGTTCCTCGTCGAGCTTGTCGATGCGCTCGGAAATTTTCCGGCGGTCGGCCTCGAGCTGGGACTCGCCTTCGCCGCCGATGGCGCCCATGCCGCCGCGCTGACGCGAGAGGTGCGTCCAGTAGCGCGTGAGGCGCGGGAGCAGATACTGGAGCTGTGCGAGCTCGACCTGGACCTTGCCTTCGCGCGTGCGGGCGCGCTGGGCGAAGATGTCGAGGATGAGCGCAGTGCGGTCCATCACGGTGCCCGTGAAAACCTTCTCCAGATTGCGCGTCTGCGCGGGCGAAAGCTCGTCGTCGAAGATGATGGTGTCCACCTTCAGCTCGCGGCAGATGGCGGCAAACTCCTGCGCCTTGCCGGTGCCGATGAAGGTGGCGGGGTGGATGGATTCGAGCTTCTGCGTGCCTTCGCCGACGATGTTCGAGCCGGCGGTGCGCGCGAGCTCGGCGAGTTCGGCCATGGAATCCGCAGTTGTCCACGGGGTGCCGGCCTTCAGCTCCACGCCGACGAGGAAGACGCGTTGCGCCTTGTGGTTGGGGTCTGCGATGAGTGCTTTCAAATCAGGACGACGCGCACCGTAGCACGGAGAGCGTGACGGAGGAAAGCTGTTGATGGCGGAGCGCTCGCGTGAGCGGCTGGACGGGCGGAAAGAAGACAGGACTGCGCGGCAGGCGATTTTTGCCGCGCAGTCCGGAGAGTTTGTCCGGGGTTCAGAATCGGCTCCTCACAATGTCCAGCCGGGGCGGTAGTCGCGCTTCACGAGGCTCGCTACGTCCATGTTCTTCGCCCTCATGTTCGGGCCGTCCCAGTCGAGCTTCCTGCCCGTGCCCACGCGCACGGCGATGCAGCCGAGCAGGATGATCTCCGTGAGGTAGGCGGCGATGGCGAAGTTCGAGTAGGGCGTGGGCCCGCCTTTGCAGGCGTCCACCCATTCCTTGTAGTGGTTGCCGCCGGGGCAGCGGGTGAAGTTCTCGGGGATCGCCGCGACGGCACCGTGTTCCTTGTGGGATTTCAACTCCTTCTCGTCGTTGAGCCGCATGTAGAACGTGGAGCCGTAGTCATCCGTCGAGAAGAGCCGGCCCTTGTCGCCGACGACGAGGCAGCCGCTGGAAGGCAGGCTTCCCTTCAATGCGCGGATGTCCGTGGTCAGGTCGTCGTGCGGGCGGAGGAGGTGGATGGTCTTGTCATTCGGGCTGCCGTCATACCACCAGAACTTGAGCGGCGGCAGGCCCTCGCGCGACGGGAACTCGAAGCGGATGCGCGAGGACTTGGCATAGGTTTCCTTGTGGTTGTCCGAAACTTCCTCGGCCTCGATGGCGGTCGGGAAGCCCAGCTTCAGCGCGCGGAAAGGCATGTTGACGGTGTGGCAGGCCATGTCGCCAAGCGCGCCGGTGCCAAAGTCCTTCCACCCACGCCAGGCAAAGGGATGATACACGCCGCCGCGCCTTTTCTTGCCCTCCTTGTCGAGGCCGGCCGCAGCTTCCTTGTAAGGGCGGTGTGGCGCGGGTCCCAGCCAGAGATCCCAGTCGAGATGCGCGGGCACGGGGTCCGAGCCTTCGGGCCGGTCCAGACCCTGCGGCCAGATCGGGCGGTTGCTCCAGACGTGCAGCTCCAGCGGCTTTCCAACGATGCCGGCCTGGATGACCTCCACCGCGCGGCGCAGCCCGTCACCGGCGCTGCCCTGGTTGCCCATCTGCGTGACGACCTTCTTTTCCTTTGCGAGGAGACGCAGGTGGCGGGCCTCGGCGACGGAATGCGTGAGGGGCTTCTGCACGTAGGCGTGCTTGCCCATCTTCATCGCGAGGCTCGCCGCGGGCGCATGCACATGGTCCGGCGTGGAGACAATGACGGCGTCGAAGCTTTTGCCCATCTCTTCGTAGAGTTTCCGGAAATCGCGGTAGCCTTTCGCCGCGGGATACTTCGCCAGGCGGCTGCTGAGCGTGTTGGCGTCCACGTCGCAGAGCGCCACGATGTTCGCGCCGGCCTTCGCGCACTCGTCGGTGTCGGTCGCGCCCTTGCCGCCCGCGCCGACCACGGCGACATCCAGCCTGCCGTTGAGGTTTTGGCCGCGAAGCAGCGCGGGGGCGCTGGCTGCGGCAAGTGCAGTGGCGAGAAGGGAGCGGTTGAGGAAGTCGCGGCGCGTGGTGACGGGGGAGCGGGAGGGACGTGGGAGAAAATATGTTTTGGGCATTCGGAATGGCTACTCGTCCACAGCCCGGGAGACAAGAAAGTTTTGCACGGGCCTTCGGGCGGGGGCGCATTCACTGCCCCCGGAGCGCGGCGTTCACGCCGCAGAAGGCTGCGAGTGCATGAAACGCTCCGGAAAATAGGAGCGGTTTCTGCGCCACCCACCCTGCTGCGGCGTCAACGCCGCGCTCCTTCGGGGCAATGTCAGGATGCGCCCTTCGGGCGGGCACGGGTTCGAGATTGGCAAAACTTTCCCTCACTCGTAGCGTTCGGCCATGCCGCTGAATCGTCGTCGCTTCTTCACTCGCTCGGGTTTTCTGGCGGCCACGTCGCTCGCCGCGCCCGCCGTCGTCCAGGCCGCCGAATCCGGCAATCCCAAGGCCGGGCAGAAACCCCGTCACATCATCCACCTCGTCGCCGACGGCATGGCGATGGCCACGCTTTCGATGGCCGACCACCTCTCCCGCGCCGTGCGCGGCCGAGGCCTCTCGTGGATGAACCTCTACAACCAGCCCGGCACCGTTCCCGCCTACATGGACGTCCGTTCGCTGAACTCCGTCGTCACCGATTCCTCGGCATCGTCCTGCGCGTGGGGCAGCGGATCGCGCATCGTCAACGGCACGGTCAACGTCCTGCCCGACGGCACGGTGCTGACGCCGCTCTACACGCTCTTCGGCCAGCAGGGCTGGAAACGCGCGCTGGTCACGACCACGGAGATCACGCACGCCACGCCCGCCGGTTTTGCCGCCAGCGGCCTCAAGCGCGAGGCGGCGGAAGGCATCGCCGCGCAATATCTGGAGCGCGGCATCGAAATCCTGCTCGGCGGCGGGCAGAAGTATTTCGACCCCGCCAAGCGCAAGGACAAGCGCGACATGGTGCCTGACTACAAGGCCGCCGGCTACCAGGTCTTCAGGACCGCGAAGGAATTCGCCTCCGCGAAAAACGACGGCAAGTGGCTCGGCATCTTCGCCTCCAGCCATCTCCCGTTCACCGTGGACTGGAACCACGACGCGAAGCTCAGGGAGGGCGTTCCCCACCTCGCCGAGCTGACGCGCCGGGCGCTCGCGAAGCTGGAGAACGAAAGCCACTTCATCATGCAGGTCGAGGGCGGCCGCGTGGATCACGGCGCGCACATGTGCGACGCCGTCGCCGCGCTCTACGACATGGTCGCCTTCGACGAGGCGCTGGACGTGTGCCTCGACTTCCAGAAGCGCCACCCGGACACGCTCGTCGTCATCACCACCGATCACCCGACGGGCAATCCCGGCCTCAGCGGCATCGGCAGCAACTACGGCTTCAGCTCCGCGCTCTTCACCAACGTGCAGCGCGTGAAAAGCTCCTTCGGCGAAATCCTCACGCGGCTTGGTGCCGTTCCCAACAAGGCCGGGGATCCCAGGGCCATCGCCGAGATCATCCACGAGGCGACCGACTACCAGCTTTCCATCGAGAAGGCCGCCGCGTTCGCCCCGTTCCTCGCGAACAAGGGCCGTGCGCAGTTCGTGTTGATGAACAGCAACGTCGCGCAGCTCGGGCAGCTCATGGCCAACCAT
>JBAYGL010000047.1:0-17781 GCA_041666725.1 Limisphaerales bacterium | reverse complement strand
GCCGACGGGTTCGCCGGTCGCCGGGTTCACGACCTCGGCGATGAAGGCCCGTCCGATGATGTGCAGCACACCGGGCCTTGCGGGGCATTCGTAGCTCACGGGGCCCACCTCCGTCATGCCGTGATGGTCATGGACGCGTGCGCCGGGCCAGAGCTCCTGCAACCGCGCCCGCGTGGCCGGGATGCTCCCGCCCGGTTCGCCCGCCACGCTGAGGGTCTTCACCTGCGACTGCCGAAGGTCAATGCCCTCCTTCGCGGCGACCTCGGCGAGGTGGATCGCGTAGGTGGGCGTGCAGCAAAGCGTCGTCGCGCGCAGGTCGAGAATCGCCCGCAGCCGCGCCGTGCTGGTCATGCCGCCGCCGGAGAAGACCAGGCAGCCCAGCCGTTGCGCGGACTCGAACGCCGTCCAGAACCCAAGGAACGGTCCGAAGCTGAACGCGAAGAAGACCCGGTCCGCCGCCGTGGTGCCGGTCTTGCGGTGGACGGTCTCCCAGTTGTCGAGCATCCACGTCCAGCTCTCGGGCGTGTCGAGCCAGCGGAGCGGGCTTCCGGTGCTGCCGCTGGTCTGGTGGCAGCGCGTGTAACGCTCCAGCGGGAAGGTGAGGTTCGTGCCGTAAGGCGGGTGCGCGAGCTGGTCGGCGACGAGTTCGGCCTTGGTCGTGAACGGGCACCGCGCGCTGAACTCGGCGAGGCTCGCCACGCCGTCGGGCAGGCCCGTGCCCGCGAGCTTGTCCGCGTAAAACGGGTTTGTCCGCAGCGCGGCGAGCAGACTGTTGAGCTGGATGAGCTGGGCGGTCACAAAATCAAATCCGGATTCCCGGGCCGGAATTCCGGAGGGTTGCCCGCGAAACACGCGAAAGGGCGCGAAAACAATGTGTTTCGACCCTCCCGACGGCCGGCCGGTTTCGCCATGCGTGTTCCCGCCAGACACATTTCATTTCGTGTGTTTGGCGTGCTTCGCGGGCTCATGGCAGTGAGGAATCAGACTGGCAAAATCGCCGGATACTCAAACTCTTGAAACGATTCCATGCGGTCAGCCCACCACGAGGTTCACCATCTTCCTCGGCACGATGATGACTTTCTTCACCGTCTTGCCTTCAAGGAAGGGCTGCGCCTTCTCCGCCTTGCGGGCGGCGGCTTCGATGGTGGCGTTGTCCGCGTCGGCGGAGACGCGGATCACGTCGCGCAGCTTGCCGTTCACCGAGACGGGAATGTCCACCTCGCTCTCGACGAGCAGCGCAGGATCGTAGCCGGGCCACGGCGCGTAGCTGAGCGACGGCGGGTTCTGGCCGAACGTGCGGTGCAGGCGCGCCCAGAGTTCCTCCACGACGTGCGGGGCGAAGGGCGCGAGCAGTTGCAGGAAGGTCCGCATCACGGCGAACGGGCGCGTCTGCCAGCCGTTGGCCTCGTTCACGAAGACCATCATCGCGCTGATGGCGGTGTTGAAGCGCAGGTGGTCGAGGTCTTCGGTGACTTTCTTGATGCAGGCGTGCAGGGCCTTGAGCTGCGCGGGCGTGGCGGAGACATCGGCAATCGTGCCGTTCATCACGAGGTGGTCCAGCAGGTCGGCGTCCGGCTGCGTGGCGACGGTCTGCGCCTGCTCGAAGGCGGTCTCGGACTTCTCCTCTATGAAGAGCCGCCACACGCGTCCGAGGAAGCGATACACGCCCTCGACGCCCTGGGTGTTCCACGGCTTCGTGTCCTGGAGCGGGCCCATGAACATCTCGTAGAGGCGGAAGGCGTCCGCGCCGAACTCCGCGAGCACGTCGTCCGGGTTCACCACGTTGCCGCGCGACTTGGACATCTTCTGGCCGTCGGAGCCGAGGATGAGGCCCTGGTTGACGAGCTTGAAGAACGGCTCGGCGGTCGAGACGTGGCCGAGGTCGAAGAGCACCTTGTGCCAGAAACGGGCGTAGAGGAGGTGCAAGACGGCGTGTTCGGTGCCGCCGACGTATAAATCCACGCCGGGCGTGGATTTAGTTGAGAGTTGAGAGTTGAGAGTTGAGAGAGAACCCATCCAATACGATTCCGCCTCCTTGCTCACGAAGGCGTTGCCATTCTTCGCATCAAGGTAGCGGAGGTAATACCAGCAGCTCCCGGCCCATTGCGGCATGGTGTTGACCTCGCGGACCGCGCCGTCGGGCAGGTTCACCCAGTCCTTCGCGCGGGCCAGGGGCGGCTCGCCGGAGGCGGTGGGCTTGTAATCGGTGAGCGCGGGCGGGAGCAACGGCAGCGCGCTCTCAGGCAGCGCCTCGTGATACGGCTGGCCGCTCGCGTCGCGCCGCCAGACGATGGGGAACGGCTCGCCCCAATACCGCTGCCGGCTGAAGAGCCAGTCGCGCAGCTTGTAGTTGATGGTCTTTTTGCCCAGGCCCTTGGCTTCGAGCCAGGCGGTGATTTTGGCTTTGGCTTCGGCGGTGGGGAGAAAGTCAATCAACGGCGAGTTGAATGCGATTCCTTCGCCGATGAACGGCTCGCCTTCCGTCCACGAACCGATGTCTGCTGACCCGTCTTTGTTTTGGATGACACTCTTAGCTTTAAGAGATTCTCCCAGCTTGCGTTCGCGCATATCCAGACTTGAGTAGCCCGGCTCCGCAACAACATGTCGGATTGCCAAATTGAACTTCTTTGCGAACTCGAAATCCCGCTCGTCATGCGCTGGCACGGCCATGATGGCTCCGGTGCCGTAGCTCGCGAGGACGTAGTCAGCAATCCAGATGGGAATCTTCTCGCCGTTGACTGGGTTGATGGCATACGCGCCGGTGAAGACGCCGGTCTTCTCCTTCGCCAGTTCGGTGCGTTCGAGGTCGGACTTCTTGGTGACTTCGGTCTTGTAGGCTTGGACAGCGGCGCTCTGCTCGGCGGTCGTGATTTGGTCCACCAGCTTGTGCTCCGGCGAAATCACCATGTAAGTCGCGCCGAAGAGCGTGTCAGGACGTGTGGTGAAGACGCGGATTTTGGAATCGGCAATCGGCAATCGGCAATCGGCAATCGCAAAATCCACTTCCGCGCCCTCGCTGCGGCCAATCCAGTTGCGCTGCATCTCCTTGAGCGAGTCGGTCCACTCGATGGTGTTCAGGTCGTCCAGCAGGCGCTCGGCGAAGGCGGTGATGCGCAGCACCCATTGGCGCATCGGCTTGCGCACGACGGGGAAGCCGCCCACCTCGCTCTTGCCGTCCACGACCTCCTCGTTGGCCAGCACGGTGCCCAGCTCCTCGCACCACCAGACGGGCTGCTCGGAGACGTAGGCGAGCCGCCAGCCATCAACACATTCGCGTCGGACTTTGTCCGGGCCAAACGCGCCGACGTTTTCGTGCATGCAAACAAGAAAGGGATTGTCCTTCCACTGCTCGCGAAGATTCGGTTGAGACAAAAGCGCGTCCTGAAGCAGGGCAATGGGTGTGGCCTTCTCCCAGTGCGGATCGAAGTAACTGTTGTAAACTTGGAGGAAAATCCACTGCGTCCAGCGGAAGTATTCCGGGTCGGTGGTGGCCAGCTCGCGGGACCAATCGTAGCTGAAGCCGAGCGACTTAATCTGCCGCGTGAAGTTGGCGATGTTCGCCTCGGTGGTGACGCGCGGGTGCTGGCCGGTCTTGACGGCGTATTGCTCGGCGGGCAGGCCGAAGGAGTCCCAGCCCATCGGATGCAGCACGTTGAACCCCTTCGCTCGCCGGTAGCGGGCGAGGATGTCCGTGGCGGTGTAGCCCTCCGGATGCCCGACGTGCAGGCCTGCACCGCTCGGGTAGGGAAACATGTCGAGGATGTAGAACTTCGGAGGAAGCGCAGCGGCGGAAGCGGTCTTCCCCGCGAGCGCGTAGCGCGTCCCGAACGGATGCCCGTCCGGCACGGAGTCGCCGGGGTTGAAGGCGCGGAAGGTCTGCTCGGCGGCCCACGCCTGCTGCCACTTGGGCTCGATCAAATCAAACGGATACTGTCTGCGACTCGACATAGGGCGGGGATTATTGAAGCAGCGCGGAAGGTCGGGCAATGGCGGAGTTGCGCCGGCTGATTGCGCCGGAGCGCCGAGCATTGCTCGGCACAAGGGTGGAACAATCCGCTAAAGCCGAGCAATGCTCGGCGCTCTGATGGGGGAGTTTGCACCGCACCGCAACTTGCGCCAGCACCCGCCCTCCGCCACGCTGCCCACATGGCAGCAACGAAGGGCAGATTGATCGTCATCACGGGCGTCTCGCGCGGCCTGGGCCGGGCGATGGTGGAGGAATTCATCCGGCGCGGTCACACGGTCGCGGGCTGCGGACGCAGCGCGGCGGGGGTGGCGGAACTGACCCGGTGCCACGGCGCAACGCACGACTTCGCGGTCGTGGATGTGGCGTCCGACGAGGCCGTGCAGGCCTGGGCAAAGCGCCTTCTCCAATCCCACGGCGCGCCGGACTTGCTGCTGAACAACGCGGCGATCATCAACCGCAACGCGCCGCTGTGGGAGGTGGGCGCGCGGGAGTTCTCCGACGTGGTGGACGTGAACCTCAAGGGCGTGGCCAATGTCATCCGCCACTTCGTCCCGGCGATGATTGCGCGGCGCAGCGGCGTGATCGTGAACTTCAGCTCCGGCTGGGGCCGCTCGACTTCGGCGGAGGTCGCTCCGTATTGCGCGACGAAGTGGGCGATGGAGGGACTCACGCAGGCGCTCGCGCAGGAGCTGCCGTCGGGCATGGCGGCCGTGCCGTTGAATCCCGGCATCATCAACACGGACATGCTGCGCAGTTGCTTCGGTGGTTCGGCGGCGACGTATCCGGCGGCCGGCGAGTGGGCGAAGCTGGCCGTGCCGTTCCTGCTCAAGCTCGGTGCGAGTGACAATGGCCGGCCGCTGACCGTGCCGGGGATTCCGGAGGAGTGAACGCCCCCAGATGACACGGATGACGCGGGTGAAACTTCATCCGCCGCCGACCGCTTCGCTTGTGCCCGGCCGGGCGTTGAACGGGCAGGTTTTGCTTTCCATCATCTTGCCCGGCAGATACAACACGCACGAACGCACGCGCGACGGAAACCGCTCACAGCGGGGCAACGCCCGGTCTCGCGGCCCAGCTGTCGAACCATCACATGAAAATCGGCATCATCGGACTCGGCTACGTCGGACTTCCCCTCTCCCTCCAATTCGCGCGCTCGGGCGTGGATGTCACCGGGCTGGACGTGGACAACAAGAAGGTCGTCGCGCTCACGGCCGGCAGGAGCTACATCGAGCACATCCCGGCGGCGGCGATCCGGGAGCAGGTCAGCTCCGGGCGTTTCCGCGCGACGACGGACTTCTCCGCGATCAAGAAGCTCGACGCCGTCATCATCTGCGTCCCCACGCCGCTCAACAAAAACCGCGAGCCCGACATCAGCTACATCATCAAGTCCGGCGAGGCCATCCTGCCGCACATCCACAAGGGCCTGCTCGTCGTGCTCGAATCCACCACCTACCCCGGCACGACCGATGAAGATCTCCGCGCCGTGCTGGAGCGCAGCGGCTTGAAGGCCGGCGTGGACTTCAACCTCGCCTTCTCCCCCGAGCGCGAGGACCCCGGCAATCCGAACAGCATCGTCGCGCAGATTCCCAAGGTCATCGGCGGCCTGACGCCGGCGTGCCTGCAGCGTGCCATCGAGGTTTATGGCAAGGCCATCAAGACCATCGTCCCCGTCAGCTCCTGCCGCGCGGCGGAGGCGACGAAGCTTTTGGAAAACATCTTCCGTGGAGTGAACATCGCGCTGGTGAACGAGCTGAAGCAGGTTTACGCCGCGATGGGCATCGACGTGTGGGAGGTCATCAACGCGGCGAAGACCAAGCCGTTCGGCTACATGGCCTTCTACCCCGGCCCCGGCCTGGGCGGGCACTGCATCCCGATCGATCCCTTCTACCTCACATGGAAGGCGCGCGAGTATGGGCAGAACACCAAGTTCATCGAACTGGCCGGCGAGGTGAACACCGCCATGCCGATGTATGTGGTCCACCGCCTGCAGGAGGCGCTTAACTCCAGGAAGAAATCCCTCAACGGCAGCAAGATTCTCATCGTCGGCCTGGCCTACAAGGCGAACGTGGACGATGACCGCGAGTCGCCCAGCTACGTGCTGCTGGACCTTTTCAAGGAGCGCGGCGCGAAGGTGGCCTACTACGATCCGCACGTCCCCGTCATCCGTCCGAGCCGCGAGCACGGCCACTGGGCTGGCACCAAGTCCGTGCCGTGGTCCCGGAAGAGCATCAGCAGCTACGACGCCGTCGTGATCTCCACGAACCACAAGAAGACGAACAACCAGGAACTCGCCGACTGGGCGCAGCTCGTGGTGGACACCCGCAACGCAATGGCCGACGCGAAGGTCAAGGCGGGCAAGGTGTGGAAGGCGTAATCCAACCGGCCATGAGCACGCGCGCCCTCCTTCATGCTGAAATTGACAAGCTGCCCTCCGAGAGCCTCAGCGCGGTTCATGCGCTGGTTAAAAACCTCAAAGGCGGTTTGCCTCGTCGCCGGAAGTCCTCGCTGATGGCCCGGCTCAAGCGCGTCAAGTTCCGTGGCCCGGCGGACTTCTCGGAAAACCTCGACCAGTATCTCTCGGGTGAAAAGGAACTCCCCAACCTTCGTTGACACGCATTTCATCGTGGCGCTGACCAACGAACGCGACATCCACCACCGCGCCGCGCTGGCCTTGGCGGATGAATTTGAAGGTCAGCCCCTGCTAACGACCACCGCCGTGCTGCTCGAAATCGGGAACGCGCTTGCGCGTGGTGGCAAACGTCGTGCAATTCAGGTGCTGGATGAATTGATGGCCTCCGAGGAATTGACCATCGTCCAGCTCTCTGAGGCGCTGTTTGATCGTGCTTACGGGCTTTATCGGGAGCATCGGGACAAGGAGTGGGGATTGGTGGATTGCGTCTCCTTCGTCGTGATGCAGGAGGAGCGCATCAGCGATGTGCTTACCAACGACCGGCACTTTGAACAGGCCGGCTTCAAGCCATTGCTTCGAGTGCGGGCCAACTGAACTTGACCATGACCGCCTACGAAACCCTCCGCGCCGAGCTGAAGAATTCTTCCCGCACCTGGCTCGTCACCGGGGCCGCCGGCTTCATCGGCTCCAACCTCGTCGAGGCGCTGCTCAAGTTCGACCAGCGCGTCGTGGGCTTCGACAACTTCGCCACCGGCCATCGCAGGAATCTCAACCAGCTCAAGGATCTCGTCACCGCCAGCCAGTGGGAGCGCTTCCGTTTTCTCGACGGCGACCTCCGCGTCGGCCACCTGTGCCACGAGGCCTGCGCGGGCGTGGATTATGTCTTGCACCAGGGCGCGCTCGGCTCCGTGCCGCGCTCCGTGGCCGACCCCGTGACCAGCAACGAGGCCAACGTCCTCGGCTTCCTGAACATCATGCTCGCCGCGCGCGACGCGAAGGTGAAGCGCCTCGTCTATGCCTCCAGCAGCAGCGTCTATGGCGATCACCCGGACCTGCCCAAGGTCGAGGACAAGGTCGGCAACGTCCTCTCGCCCTATGCCGCGACCAAGAAGTTCAACGAGATTTACGCCGACGTCTTCGCGCGCACCTACGGCTTCAAGGCCATCGGCCTCCGCTACTTCAACGTCTTCGGCCCGCGCCAGGACCCCGACGGAGCCTACGCCGCCGTCATGCCCAAGTGGGTCGCGTCGCTGCTGAAGAAAGAGCCCGTCTTCATCAACGGCGACGGCGAGACCAGCCGCGACTTCTGCTTCGTGGAAAACGTTGTGCAGGCGAACCTCCTCGCCGCCACCACACAGAACGAAGACGCGGTGAACCAAGCCTACAACATCGCCGTGGGCGACCGCACCACGCTCAACGACCTCTACCGCGCCATCCACGACGGCCTGCGCCGGCGGAACCCCACGCTACCCGAGCAGAAGCCCACCTATCGCGAGTTCCGCGTGGGCGACGTGCGCCACTCACTGGCGAACGTGGACAAGGCCCGCCGCCTTCTCGGCTACGCACCCACGCACACGATGCCGCAGGGCCTCGAACTCGCGCTGGACTGGTATGTGGCGAATGTGGGGTAAGCGATGGCCGATGGCGTTTTTCGCATGAACCCCTCCCAGCCGCACATCAACGAACTCGCCGACTACGAGCGCGTCATCCGGCCCAAGAAGGGCCTCGTGGCTGTGGACTTCGACGAGCTGTGGCGCTACCGCGAGCTGTTCTGGTTCCTCGCCTGGCGCGACATCTTGGTGCGCTACAAGCAGGCCGTGCTCGGCATCGCATGGGCCGTGCTCAAGCCGTTCCTCACCATGGTCGTGTTCACGATCATCTTCGGGAAGCTGGCCGGCTTCTCCGAGAAGAACGGCATGAACTTCGAGACCTACGCGGTGCTCACGCTGGCCGGGCTGCTGCCGTGGCAGTTCTTCGCCAACGCGATGGCCGAGAGCAGCAACTCGCTCGTCGGCTCATCGAACATGATCTCCAAGATCTACTTCCCGCGCCTCATCATCCCGGCCAGCGCGGTCATCAGCGGCGCGGTGGACTTCGCCATCGGGCTGGTGATTTTGTTCGGCGTGATGATCTGGGCGGGCGTGAGCTGGCAACTGCACCTGCTTCTGCTGCCGGTGTTCTTCCTCGTGGCGTTCGCCGCCGCGTTTGCCATCGGCCTGTGGCTCTCGGCGCTGAACGTGCGGTATCGCGACGTGAAATACATCGTGCCGTTCATCGTGCAGATGGGCCTCTACGCCAGCCCGGTGGCGTTCCCGTCCAGCCTCGTGCGCGAGAAGTTCGGCGACACGGTGTTCTTCCTCTTCAGCCTGAACCCGATGGTCGGGGTGATCGACGGCTTCCGCTGGGGCGTGCTGGGTGGGGCGTTCGAGCCGTATTGGCCGGGCTTCTGGGTGAGCATCGCGGTCATCGCCGCGCTGCTGGTCAGCGGCGCGCTCTACTTCCGCCGCGCGGAGAAGACGTTTGCTGACGTGATTTAGCCGACTTGCTCACATGCATGTGACTCTAGATGCCGAAACGGTGGTGCTCCTCGACGAGCACTGCGAGCGCTGGGGCGTGACGCGAATTGAAGCCCTCCAGCGCTGCATTGCGGAGGCAGTCGCGAGAGAACAGGCGCTAGCGGCAGCCGCCGGTGGTTTGCCACATTCCTCTGGCGCTTCCGTGTCCACGGATTCCCCATCAGTGCCAGTCAGTGCCGGTTAGTGGTTCATCCCCATGTCCAAGCCCATCATCAGCGTTCACGGCATCGGCAAGCAGTATCAGCTTGGCGCCACGAAGTCGCAGGACACGCTGCGCGACCAGCTCACGCACTGGGCCAGGGGCCTGGTGCGGGGCCGGAGCGAAAGCGTGGGTGAGTCCTTCTGGGCTCTGCGCGACGTGTGTTTCGAGGTCAAGCCCGGCGAGGTCATCGGCATCATCGGGCGCAACGGAGCGGGCAAGTCGACTTTGCTCAAAGTCCTCAGCCAGATCACCGAGCCGACTGAGGGCGAGATTTACCTGCGCGGCCGGCTGGCGTCGCTGCTGGAGGTCGGCACCGGCTTCCATCAGGAACTCACCGGCCGCGAGAACATCTTCCTCAACGGCGTCATCCTCGGCATGACCCAGGCCGAGGTGCGCGCGAAGTTCGACGAGATCGTCGAGTTCGCCGAGGTCGGCAAGTTCCTCGACACGCCGGTGAAGCGCTATTCCTCCGGCATGTATGTGCGCCTGGCCTTCGCCGTCGCGGCGCACCTGGAGCCGGAGATTCTCGTCGTGGACGAGGTGCTGGCCGTGGGCGACGCCGCGTTCCAGAACAAGTGCCTTGGCAAGATGCAGGACGTGGCGAAGAACCGCGGGCGCACCGTCCTCTTCGTCAGCCACAACATGGCCGCCGTGCAGGCACTCTGCGGACGCATCATCCACATGGGCGGCGGGCGCGTGCTCGGCGACGGCGACCCCGACACGCAGATCAACGCCTACCTCGGCGAGATCAAGAAGCCGCGCACCGGCACCGCCGTGCCGCTGGGCAAGATCGTCGAGTGCCGGCAGCTGGAGTTCACGCCCAACCCCGTCGTCAGCGGGCAGCCGATGGATTTCACGCTCGAACTCGGGGCGAAGCAGCGCACGCAGCTCATCGACTGCGCCATCCTGATCTACAGCGTCTACGGGCAGCGCATCGCCATCCTCGACCTGCGCACGACCAGCGGACAGTTCCCCATCTCGCCGGACCAGCCGTTCCGCTGCTCCGGCCGCATCAAGAACTTCCCGCTTGTCGAGGGCGACTACCGCGTGGGCCTCTTCATGAACTGCTCGGAGTATTACAGCGACTACCACGACCTCGCCTCGCTGACCGTGAGCGCTGCGACGAAGGAAGGCGAGCTGGCACCGTATGCCGCGCACTTCCGCGGGCTGGTCGAGCTGGAATACGAAGTGAAGTTCTGAGCGGGCATGGCCGGGCCGCAAAGCATCGCTTGGACTGCGTTTTGCCGGTCGCGGAGACTTCCTCGACAGCTTCATCCGCGGCGTGCGGCGCGCTTGCCATCGCCGGGCTTCACTTCTAGTTTTCCGCGCCTATGGAAAATGTCGTCATCATCGGGTCGGGTTGCGCGGGTTGGACAGCGGCGCTTTACACGGCGCGGGCGAGCTTGAATCCCGTCCTCGTCACGGGCGCGACCCCGGGCGGACTGCTCACCACCACGAGCCTTGTGGAGAATTTCCCCGGCTTCCCCGAGGGCGTGGACGGCACGGACCTGATGGTGCGCATGCAGCAGCAGGCCGAGCGCTTCGGCACGCGCGTCCAGTTCGGATCAACGGTGGAGGCGGTGGATTTGAGCAGGCGGCCGTTCGTCGTCACCGTGGACGGGGAGAAGGTGGAGACGAAGTGCATCATCATCGCCACCGGCGCGGGCCACAAGCATCTCGACGTGCCGGGCGAGGACGAGCTGGAGAAGAAGGGCGTGACCTACTGCGCCACCTGCGACGGCGCGCTGCCGATGTTCCGCAACCAGCCGCTCGTCGTCGTGGGCGGCGGCGACTCCGCGTGCGAGGAGGCCACCTACCTGACGCGGTTTGCCTCGACGGTGTATCTCGTCCATCGCCGCGACTCGCTGCGCGCCTCGAAGGTCATGGCCGAGCGCGCGCTGTCGAACCCGAAGATCAAGCCGGTGTGGGATTCCGTCGTTACCGAGGTGCTCGACGTGAAGGCGGGCAAGGTCACGGGCGTGAAGATCAGGAACCTCAAGACCGGCGCGGAGAGCGCGCTCGGTTGCACGGGCGTCTTCGTCGCCATCGGGCACTACCCGAACACGCAGCTCTTCAAGGGCCAGATTGCGCTGGATGACAGCGGCTACGTCGTTCGGGCGAAGGGCTCGCAGACGACGGTGGAAGGCGTGTTCGTCGCGGGTGACTGTTCGGACCACGTCTATCGCCAGGCCATCACGGCGGCGGGCATGGGTTGCGCGGCGGCGATTGACGCCGAACGTTACCTCGGCTCGTTAAGCTAGCTCGTTTCCATGGACTTCACGCCGGCCCAACGCGAAGCCATCGCAGCCGCGCTCAAGAGCGGCAACAAGATCGAGGCCATCAAGCTCTGCCGCGAAGCCACGGGGCTCGGCCTGGCGGAGGCGAAGGTGTGGGTTGAGCGTCTCGGATCGGAAGGGGCCGCGTCGGGTGCCGAGCCGCCCAGGCTGGCGTCCCTTTCCACCGATGCAATTGCCGGGGCGCTTTTCGCCGGCGAGAAGATCCGGGCCATCAAGTTGTATCGAGAGCAGCGGGGTTGTGAGCTGAAGGACGCCAAGGACGCAGTCGACAAGCTGGAGGCCGGACTGCGCGCCACCGCGCCGGAGAAGTTCAGCGCCGCGCCCAAAAAGTCCGGCTGCCTGCTGACCCTTGCGGGGCTGGTCCTGCTGGGGGTCGCGCTCGCGGCGTTCCTGCGCTGAAGGCCGCAGCCGGGCAAAGGAAAACCGGCAGGCCATCGCTGGCCTGCCGGTGTGAAACGGACGGTTTGCCGCAGGGTTACTTGTCGCCCTCGGCGGCGTCGAACGCGTGCTGGAGTGCGACGAGGTCTTCGCCGGGCTTGAGCGCGTCGAGGATCTTCTGCTCTTCCTTGAGCTGCTCGGGGCTGTAGTTGGCGGCCTTGATGGACAGGCCGATGCGGCGTTCGCTGCGGTCGATCTTGACGACGCGCGCGGTCACATCCTGGCCGGCGGTGAGCACGTTCTTGATCTTGTCCACGCGGTCTTCGCTGATCTGGCTGATGTGCACCAGGCCGTCGATGTCGTGGGCCAGGCCGATGAAGGCGCCGAAGCTGGCGAGCTTGGTGACCTTGCCGGTGACGAGGTCGCCGACCTTGTAGTGCTGGTCGATGCTCGACCACGGATCGGTGCCGAGCTGCTTCATGCCCAGCGAAATGCGCTGGTTCGCCTTGTCGATCTCCAGCACGACCGCCTCGACCTCGTCGCCCTTCTGGAAGACTTCGGACGGGTGGTTGATCTTGCGGGTCCAGGAGATGTCGGACACGTGCACCATGCCGTCGAGGCCTTCCTCGAGCTCGACGAAGGCGCCGTAGCTGGTGAGGTTGCGGACCTTGCCCTTGATCTTGGTGCCGGGAGGATACTTGGCCTGCGCGGCTTCCCACGGGTTGGACTCGAGCTGGCGGATGCCGAGGGAGATTTTCTGCTCCTCGCGGTTGATGCCCAGCACGACGGCCTCGACTTCCTGGCCGGGCTTGAGCACGTCGGAAGGCTTGGCGATGCGCTTGGTCCAGGAGAGTTCGGTGACATGGACGAGGCCTTCGACGCCGGGTTCGAGTTCCACGAACGCGCCGTAGGCGACAAGGTTGACAACCTTGCCCTTGACCTTGGTGCCGACGGGGAACTTGCTCTCGATGGCCTCCCACGGGTTGGCGAGCTTCTGCTTGAGGCCGAGGCTGACGCGTTCCTTCTCCTTGTTCACGTCGAGCACGACCACGTCGATCTCCTGGCCGACCTTGAGGATCTCGCTCGGGTGGCCGATGCGGCCCCAGCTCATGTCGGTGATGTGCAGCAGGCCGTCGAGGCCGTTGAGGTCGATGAACGCGCCGAAGTCGGTGAGGTTCTTGACCGTGCCCTTGCGGATGTCGCCCGGGGTCATCTCGGCGAAGAGCTTGGCGCGGCGCTCGGCGCGCTCGGCCTCGATGAGTTCGCGGCGGGAGAGGACGATGTTGCGGCGGTCCTCGTTGATCTTGACGACCTTGAAGTCATACGTGTTGCCCACCATGACGGCGACGTTCTTGGGGGGGATGACGTCGATCTGCGACGCGGGCAGGAACGCTTCGACGCCGATGTGGACGATGAGCCCGCCCTTGACGACGGCCTTGACCTTGCCGGCGACGGTGCCGCCCTCCTGGCAGATGGTCTTGATGCGGTCCCAGTTCTTCTTGAACTCGGCCTGCTCGTGCGACAGCACGACCATGCCGTCCTTGTCCTCGAGCTTCTCGATGAGGACGTCGATTTCGTCGCCGATCTTGACGGCCTCGGGATCGAGGAACTCGCCGCGGGAGACGACGCCCTCGGACTTGTAGCCGATGTCCACAAGGACTTCCTTGTTGCGGACTTCGAGGACGACACCTTTGACAATTTCACCTGCGGCGAAGCGTTTGGAGCTCGCGCGCATGGCTTCTTCCATGGTTAGCATACTGCGTGTGTGTGACTGCGGGAGGCTGGGCGGGCGGTGGCCCGGCGAAGACTCCATTGCCTAACGACCGACGTTGCAGGGCAACGGAGGTTGAAGGTTAGGTTGCGTGTTGACCGACGTTTCTCAGCCTCAATGAACATCCGCACTCGCGGCGTCCAGGCGGGGCGGACAGTAGCCGCCGGGCGGCGGCTGGCAAGGGATTTCCTGATGAAATTGCACGGAAATTTGAGCACCCCGGACCGGGGCCGGTTGCCGGCGGGGGGCTTCCCTGCGCCCGGTTTTCGCTTGAGCTTTGGGCGGTGAACTTTGAGCTTGGCCGGGATGTCATCATTCGCGAAACGCCTGTCGCCCTTCTGGCTGTCACTTGGCGTGGTCGCGGGCCTGTATCTGTTCTTCCTCGTGGCGATGCTGACGGCGACGGCCAGCTACAGCTCCCCGGGCAAGCTGGTGGAGGCGCTGGGCAAGCGGGAAATCCAGCACTCCATCGTGCTGAGCCTCATCACCTGCACGGTGACGGCGTTGCTGTCCCTGCTGCTGGCGGTGCCGGTGGGCTACCTGCTGGCGCGGGCGCGTTTCCCCGGCAAGCACTGGCTCGAAGCCGCGCTGGACATCCCCATCGTCCTGCCGCCGATGGTCATGGGACTGTGCCTGCTCATCCTGTTTCAGACGCCGTTCGGCCAGGTGATCGAGCGCTTCGTGCCGTTCACCTACACGGTGTTTGGCGTCGTGCTGGCGCAGTTCACCATCGGCGCGGCCTTCGCGGTGCGGACGATGCGGCATACGTTCGACCATCTGTCGGCCCGCCCCGAGGACGTGGCCATGACCCTGGGCTGCACGCGGTCCCAGGCCGTCTGGCGCGTGACGCTGCCGGCCGCACGGCGCGGGATGTTCGCCGCCGCGAGCGTGGCGTGGGCGCGGAGCCTCGGCGAATTCGGCCCCATCCTCGTCTTCGCCGGTGCGACGCGGATGAAAACTGAAGTGCTGCCAACGACCGTCTGGCTCGAACTCAGCGTGGGCAACCTCGAAGCCGCCGTGGCCGTGAGCCTCCTGATGGTGCTGTGCGCGATGGTCGTGCTCGCGGCGGTCAAGTGGGTGGGGGAGGAAGTGTGAAAGAGTGTTCAGTGATCAGTAATCAGTTTTCAGTAGTCCGTGTTCGGTCGTCTCGCCGTCGGCGACAGCAGCCTGCCGCTCACTGGATACTGAACACTGAACACTGAATCCTTCCCCACCTCAGACATGATTCGCTTCGACAACCTCTCATGGCACGCCGGGACCTTCTGCCTCGAAGGCATCTCTTTCTCCGTGCCGGCGGGCCGCTACAGCGTGCTCATGGGCAGGACGGGCTGCGGCAAGACCAGCCTGCTCGAAATCCTCTGCGGCCTGCGTCCGCCGTCGGGCGGACGCGTCTTCATCGGGGAGCGCGACGTGACGGAGCTGCCGCCCGGCGAACGCGGCATCGGCTACGTGCCGCAGGACGGCGCGATGTTCCCGACGATGACCGTGCGCGAGCAGATCGGCTTCGCGCTGGCCATCCGCCATCGCCCGGCCGGCGAAATTGCCGCGCGGGTGAAGGAACTTTCCGACCACCTCGGCGTGGCGCACCTGCTCGACCGGCTGCCGCAGCATCTCTCGGGCGGCGAACGTCAGCGCGTTGCCCTGGGTCGCGCGCTGGCGGCCAAGCCCGGCGTGCTGCTGCTCGACGAGCCGCTCTCCGCGCTGGACGAGGAATTGCGCGACGACCTCGCGGCCCTGCTCAGGCGCGTGCAGCGCGAGCTGGGCCTCACCGCGCTCCACATCACGCACAGCCGGCACGAGGCGGCACAGCTGGCGGACGTGCAGTTCCGCATGGACGCAGGGCGCGTGGCTGAAGTTCCCCTGTCCGGCCCCCGTTGAGAATGAACGCGCCCGAACTCACCGCCGAAGAACGCGCCACCTACGAGTGGCAGATGTGGCTGCCCGGCTTCGGCGAAGCGGCGCAGCGCAAGCTCAAGGGCGCGTCAGTGCTCATCTCCCGCGTGGGCGGGCTCGGCGGCAGCGTGGCGTATCAGCTCGCGGCGGCGGGCGTGGGGCGGCTCGTGCTCGCGCATGCGGGGCATCTCCGGCGCAGTGACTTGAATCGCCAGCTCCTGCAAACGCACGACGGCCTCGGCTTGCTGCGCATGGACAGCATCGTGCGGCGTTTGCATGAGCTGAACCCCCGGCTCGAAATCACCGCCGTCCCGGAGAATGTGTCCGAGGCCAACGCCGCGTCGCTCGTCGCGCAGGCCGACGTGGTGGTGGACGCCGCGCCGCTGTTCGAGGAGCGCCTCGCGTTGAACCGCGCCGCTTTCGCCGCGCGCAAACCGATGGTCGAGTGCGCCGTGTATGCCTTCGAGGCGCAGATCACGACCTTCATTCCGGGCCGCACCGGCTGTCTGCAATGCCTCGTGCCGGCGGTCCCACCGGATTGGAAGCGCCAGTTCCCCGTGCTCGGCGCGGTGAGCGGCACGGCGGGGTGCCTGGGCGCGGTGGAGGTGGTGAAGCTGCTCACCGGCCTGGGCCGGCCGCTCGCCGGCACGCGGCTGGTGATGGACCTGGGCACGATGGAATTCCGCCGGCTGAAGACGGCGCGGCGCGCCGACTGCCCGGTGTGCGGCCCCGGCTGACCCGGCGCATTGTCAGGAGAAAATCCCGCCGCAGCGCAGGACGCGAACCGTCGCCCCCGCCGCCAGCGTCGTCGCCGGCGGCACGTCCACCAAGGTGTTCGCCGCCGCGAGCGAATGCAGCATGTGTGACGCCTGCGTGCCGGCCGAGTGGACACGGCCCTCCGCATCCACCCGCACGCGGACGAAGTGCCGGCGGTCGCCCCGGTTCACGAGCGGTTCCACGAGCGTGCCGGGATGCGCGGGCAGCGCCACTTCCTCCGCGCCCTGCCAGCGCAGCAGCGCGGGGCGCACGAGCAGTTGATACGTCACAAACGCGGACACCGGATTGCCCGGCAGGCCGAAGAGGAACTTCCCCGCCAGCGTGCCGAAGACGAACGGCTTGCCCGGCTTGATGGCGACCTTCCAAAACTCCTGGCTCCCGCCCAGCTCGGCGAACGCGGCCTTCACGAAGTCGAGCCTGCCCACGGACGCGCCGCCGGTGGTCACCACCGCGTCGCACTCGGCGAAGGCACGCTGGAGGGCGGCGCGTGTGCGGTTGAGCGTGTCCGGCACGAGCGGATGGGCGCGCACCTCCGCGCCGGCCTCGGCGAGCATCGCCGCGAGCATGGGCCGGTTGCTTTCGTAAATCTGGCCGGGCGCGAGCGGTTTGCCCGGCGGCCGCAGCTCGCTGCCGGTGGCGAGGAGCGCCACGCGGGGCCGCTTCGCCACGCGCACGCCCGCAGTGCCGACGGCGGCGAGCAGGTTCAAGTGTCCCGCGCCCAGCCGCGTGCCGGGCAGCGCAAGCACCGCCCCGGTCTTCACGTCTTCGCCGCGCAGGCGGACGTTTTCGAAGGGCCGCACGCGGTCGAGCACCAGCACGTCGTCTCCGTCTTCGCGCGTGTCCTCCTGCATCACCACCGCGTCCGCGCCGGTCGGCAGCGGAGTGCCGGTGAAGAGCCGCACGCACGTCTGCCTGCCCACGCAGCCCTGAAACACCTCGCCCGCGCCGATCTGGCCGAGGATGCGCAGCGGCACCGGATGCTCCGGTCCGGCGTCGGCCACGTCTGCTGCCTGCACCGCGTAACCGTCCATCGCGGAGTTGTCGAAAGGCGGCAGGTCGAGGCGGGATGCGACCGGCTCGGCCAGAAAACGTCCGTGCGCATCGGCGACGGAAACCTTTTCCGGCCTTGGGGCGGGCAGCGCGGCGAGGATGCGGGCGAGGGCTTCTTCGTAGGTCAGCATGACAGGTTGGGAGAAGCATCCGCCAAGCCGTTCTCACTGGCAATGCCGCGCTCCTCCGGGGGGGCGTGTCAAGATGCGGCCCCATCAGTTGGACACGGCGGCGCAGGGTTTGCGCCTCTGGCGGGCTGTTCCGGTTTGTCGCGTGGCTTGCCGCCCGGCGCGCGTGGCGACATATTCGCCGCGCTTGAGAATCGTCATCGCCATCACGGGTGCCAGCGGGTCGCTCTACGCGCAGCGGTTGCTCGACAACCTCGACACACAGGCGCACGAGGTCCACGTCGTCCTGAGCAACTACGCGCACGCCGTCATCGCGGAGGAGCTGCCCGGCG
>JBAYGL010000046.1:0-17796 GCA_041666725.1 Limisphaerales bacterium | reverse complement strand
TGGAGGCACGCTGTCGGTTACGCAGGCGATGTTCGACAAACTCTCGTTGACCTTGGAGGGGGGCTATATGCAATCCCACTACACCACCACCTCGACCGCCCCGAGCCTCCCTGGAGTGGTTCGCAATGACGAATACTACTTCATGAGAGGTGCTCTGGCATACAAGATTACTCCACGCGCCAGGGCCGAAGCTTCCTACCGCTATCAGCGGAACAATTCCGACCTTGCCCTCAACGTGAATGACTTTTACGGAAGCCAGATCGCGCTTGAGTTGTCGTATCGGTTCTGAGCGGCCTTTGCCGTATTGGCTGATTGTGAAAGAGACCGGCAGGGCCTCAATGGCGCAGTGCTTCAGGTGGTGCATTCAGGTTGTTGCACCACTTTTTTTCTGTCCCTTTTTCTTGATTACTCCGGGCCTGCCCGCTGCCGAGATTCAGCCATCCGGCCCGCTCGCAACACTCCGGTCCACCAACAGCAGCTATGTCCTGCTGCCCAACGACCTCATCCGGGTGGAGGTTTACAAGGAAGAGGATTTACGGACGGAGACCCGGGTGGACCAGGACGGAACTGTCTTTTTGCCGCTTGTAAAGCTGGTAAGCGTGGGAGGGAGGACCATTTCCGAGGCGCGTGAAATTGTCCGCAAATTTTATGAGGCGGACTATCTTGTCACTGCTGATGTGACGATAACTCTGGTGGAGAGTTCCCAGACGAACAGGGTGGAGGTCAAGCGAAAGCTGACGATCACCATCTCCGGGGAAGTTAAAAAGCCGGGGGTTGTCGAATTGCCCGAGGGGGAGAAGGTGGATCTTGTCAAAGCCATCGCCATGGCCGGAGATTTTACTCCGCTGGCGAACAAACGAAGCGTCACGGTCAAGCGCACGGAAAAGGGAGTCCAAAACAAACCGATTCAAAAGGTATACGACATCGACGTTAGATCCATGATGCGTGATGCAAAGGCGAAGCCGTTTGAGGTTTTTCCCGGAGACGTGATAGAGGTTCGTCAGACAATTTTCTAAGGAATGGAACCGACCAACCAGACCGGCACGGATGGACGGCCTCAAGACGGCGAAAGCCCGATAAACCGGGATTTTGTTCAGGCCTTGCTTGAGCACGCCTGGCTGGTTGTGAGCATCCTTGTGGTGGCGGCGGCAGTCGGCTATTGGATCGGGGCTCACACTCCGGTGGCGTATCAGAGCCGCGCTGTGCTGTTCATGGATTTTGCGGAGCAGAAAGTTCTGGCCATTGAGGAGGTTGACAAGCGTGAGAGGGGCGGCAGTGTGGATTTGCTCAACACCATTGCCAACAACGTTAAAAGCTCGACAATCCTGAAGCGGGTGGTGACCTCCCGAAACTTGGCCAAGCACCCCTATTTTACCCGGGGAACGAACACGCCCACAGAACAGCAGGTGATTGGGGCGATTAACGGTGCGGTGGATGCCCGTCTGCGGCGGTTTACCCGGTTGATTGATGTGAGCGCAGAGGCCGGTGATCCTGTTGTGGCTCAACTGCTCGCTCAGTCGGTGGCCGAGGAATACATCAAGCAGAGTGCTGAGGACAGAACAGGAGTCGGGCAAAATGCGGGCCAGTTTCTCATGGCTGAAGAAGGCCGCGTCAGGGAGCGGCTTAACAAGGCGGAGCGCGCTCTGCAGGAATACCGCCAGACAAACAACATATCGCTTCAGGAGAACCGGGACATCCTGACCTCCGAGTTCAAAACCCTGGCGCAGAAATGCACTGAAGCAAAGGATGAGCGCCGGCTGCTTGAGTTGGAGTGGAATCTGGCGCGGCAGGTTGGCGACAAGCTGGAAGACCTTCTCAAACTTCCCCTTGTGATGCGTGCCCCAGAGGTGGTGACTCTCAAGGAAAAGGTTCAGACACAAGAGACGCTGGTCAACAACCTCCTCCTGCGCTACAAGGAGAAACATCCGGCCATGATTCAAGCGCGAAGTGAACTGGCTTCCCTCCAAAAACTCTTCAAAGATGAGGTTCGCAACGCCCCTCCGAGGATTCAAAGGCAGCTCGAAGCCGCGGTTGAAAAGGAGAAGAGCCTTGAGCAGGCCCTGAAGGAACAGGAGAAAACCCTCTTTGTGCTCGACTCGCAGCGCGCCCAATTTGACGCATATCAGCGCGAGGTGACTGCGGACCGCCGTCTTTACGACACCATTGTGCAGCGCCTCAGGGAGATCGACGTGACCGGAGGGATGAAGCAAACCAACGTGAAGATTGTCGAGCCGGCCTATCTGCCCGGAGGTCCAGTCCGTCCGAACAAGCGGATGATCCTGTTCCAGGCGCTGGCAATCGGCCTCGTATTTAGCGTCGGATTGGTGTGGTTGATCCAGCAGATGGACACGACGATCAAGTCCGTGGATCATGCGGAACGTCTTCTTGGGCTTCCAGTGCTGGGAGCGGTGCCCAAAAACAAACTGGTGAAGGATGGGAAAACGCGCCTGTTCATGAGCGATGATCCTGAGTCGCTGTGTGCCGAGGCTTTCCGGAGTTTGCGCGCATCGCTCGGATTGCTGGGGCGGGAGGAGGAGCGCAGGGTGATCCTTTTCACCAGTGCAGTCCCGTCCGAGGGCAAGTCTTTCTGCTGCGTGAACTATGCGGTCGCACACGCGCAGCAGGGCAAGCGCACGCTGGTCATTGATTTCGATCTGCGCAAACCCAGCCTGTCGGAAACCTTTGGCGTGAAGAGCGGACTGCCGGGCGTGACGGACGTGATGCTTGGAAAGGAAACGCTCGACAAGTGCGTGCAAACGACCCGGTTTGACAACCTGTTTTTGCTCGCTGCCGGCGGCGTGGTTCCCAATCCAGCCGAGCTGCTTTCGGGGCCGTGGGCCAGGAAGCTGATTCAGGAGGCTGTTGGCAAATTTGACCAGGTGGTGCTCGACAACGCGCCCGTGAATGCCGTGAGCGACACTCTGCTCATTGTGAAGGAGGCGCAGACTGTCTGCCTCGTCACGCATGCACGCAAGACATCGGCCCGTGTCGTTCTGCGTGCGTTGGAGATGCTCCGCCGCGCAGGTGTCAAACCCTCCGGAGTCATCATCAACTTTCTGCCCCAAAACTCCGGCTCCGGCTACTACTACTACTATTCCGGCAGCAAGTATTACGGCAACAAGGGCGTCTACGGTGCCAAATCGTCGAAGAACTGACGCGCTTCTTCCGCGCGTTTTCCTGCTTCACGAGAGTCGGTTTCAGGATAACGTTCCGCCCCGATGGACAAACTGCTCCTGATCGACGATGAGGCGGACGTGCAATACTCCTTCCGCCGGATATTCGATTCGCCTGCCATCGAACTTCACACAGCCTCGAGCGGCGAAGAGGGTCTGCGTCTCGTGCCGAAGCTAAGGCCGGACCTGGTGCTCATGGACATCCGGATGGGGACCGGGATGAACGGTCTTGAGACGCTCCGCAGACTGCGCCAGAGCGACGCCCGCCTTCCGGTCATCATGATGACCGCCTACGGCACGACCCAGGCGGCCATCGAGGCGATGAAGCTGGGCGCCTACGATTACCTGTTGAAGCCGTTCGACGTGCCCAAGCTCAAGCAGCTCGTGGCCGACGCGCTCAAGACCGCCCGTGCCATGCGGCAGACGGTTTCCTACGAGCCATTGTTGGAATCTGAAGATTACGACCTGGGCATCGTTGGGCGCAGCGCGCTGATGCAGGAGGTTTTCAAGCTCATTGGCCAGACGGCGGGAACGGACGCCACGGTGCTCATCACCGGCGAGAGCGGCACCGGGAAAGAGCTGGTTGCGCGGGCGATCTACTCCCACAGCCGGCGCGCGGAGCAGCCGTTTCTTGCCATCAATTGCGCGGCCATTCCTGAGAATCTTCTTGAGAGCGAGCTGTTCGGCCATGAGAAGGGTGCGTTCACCGGGGCCGCAGCCCAGCGTGTGGGCAAGTTTGAACAGTGCAATGGCGGCACGATCTTCCTCGACGAGATCGGTGACATGAGCCTGCCCACCCAGACCAAGATTTTGCGCGTGCTCCAGAACGGAGCCTTCGAACGGGTGGGTGGCAATCAGACGGTGAAGGTGGATGTGCGTGTGATTGCCGCCACGAACAAGCCGCTTGAGGAGGCCGTTGCCGCCAGGGCATTTCGTGAGGACTTGTTTTACCGGCTCAACGTCGTGCGCATCCATCTGCCTGCCCTCCGGCAGCGGCGCGACGACATCCGGCTGCTGGTGGACTATTTCCTCCGAAAACACGCCCGCGCCCAGGCCCGGCCGATGGGGGCGATTCATCCGGAGGCGCTGGCCATTCTGGAGCGGCATCATTGGCCGGGCAATGTGCGCGAACTGGAAAACGTCATTCAGCGATCACTCGTTGTCGGCAAGTCGGGGGCGATCATGGCGTGTGATCTGCCCGCAGAAGTCACCACGGAGCGCCCCGCACCCGGGGTGGTGCCTGCCCAGCCAGTCCGGTCCGGCGGCGAAGAGGCCGAGGCCACCGCGACGCAGGACGTGGCTGTGATGGCCCGCGCGCTTTTCAACTGGGCGCGGACGCAGCCGAAACTCAAGGTGCTGCCCGCCGTCGAGCGGGAGTTGGTCATCTGTGCGCTGGCCGAGACGCAGGGCAACCAGGTCCAGGCCGCGAAGCTGCTCGGCATCACGCGCGCGACCCTGCGCAAGCGGATTGAGAAATTTGGCATCCAGCGCGAGCTGTCCATCCATTGAAGAAATTCTTGGACGCGCGCGGTTGATGCGGGAGGATGGGGGCGGTTCCGCCGCCACATGACACTGGATCGCGCCATTGCCGACGCCCCGCGCTGGATGTTTCTTTGCATCCTCGTTTACGCGCCTTTGGCTTACGGGTGCACGGGAGTGATCGAAATATCAATCCTGAACCAGTTCAGTGCCGCGTTGCTGCTGATGTGGATGGGCGGCTGTGCGTGGCGGCGGCGGTGGCCGCAGCTGCCGTGGTGCCCCGTCGTGCTGGTGATGCTGTTGTTGCTTCAGGGATGGTGGATGGCATGGAACGCCCACTCGGTTCACCAGTATCGCACGTGGACCACGGTGGACCGGATATGGGATAATCCGCCATTGCCTGGATGGCCCGGGGCGATTGACCGCAATCTCGCCCGGTTTTCCATGTTGAGCGTCACCGCGCACTTCGTGTTGTTTCTGTTCGCGTGTGATTTGATGACCCGGCCGGTCTGGCGGAAGCGGGCCTGGGGCACGATGGCTTTGACGGCGGTGTTGGTGGCGGTGGGTGGGACGGTTCTCAAGGCGGGCGGGCCCGGGATGCGGGAATGGGTGTGGGGGGGCGAGTTGGCAAAACTGACCACGACCTTTGCCCCGTATCGTTACCACGGCAACGCCGCCTCCTTGATGAGCATCGGTTGGGCGCTTGCGCTGGGTTTCGCGGCATCCGCAGTGGGGCAGGAGCGGCGCACGTTGCGTCTCACCGCCTGGGTGATGGCGGTGCTGGCCTTGTTGATTGGCTTGTTTACCAACACGTCGCGCGCGGGCTGGGGGCTTGCAGTCCTGCTGGCCGGAGTGGTCGGGGGCCGTTTTCTCCGGGCGTGGTGGCGCACCGCCCGTGATCACTTCGACTGGAGGCGCGGTTTGATTTATGCCGGCTTGCTGGCGCTGGTGGCAGCGGCGCTGATGGTGGTGACAATGAGCTCGGACTGGCAGGAAAAGGCAAAGCGATTCCGCACCGCTGCTGAAACCATTCAGGAGCGATACCCATCCGGGGTCTATCATCAACTCGCGGCGGAAACGAGTCTGCTTGGTCACGGGGCGGACTGTTTTCAGATGGCGCTGCCTCCGTATATGGAAATGAACGGCCTGACCGGCACGTTCGACAGGTTTTGGCGGCACGCCCACAACGATTACTACGAGTATCTCGTCAACTGGGGCTGGGGAGGGGCGGCTCTCTGGGCGGTGCTGATCGGCGGCGGGATCGCGCGCGGGCTGCGCCATCATTTCGGCCGGCCGGCCATGTGGGGCAGCACTCAGTGGACGTTAAGCTTCTGCGGTGTTGCGGCGGTGCTTGGCATCCTGCTGCACGCGTTCTGGGATTTCCCGCTCGAAGTGGCCTCCATCACCGTGTTCTTCCTGACGCTCCTTGCCGACGCCTGGGCGGATCACGAAGACCGGAAGGAACTGACGCAACCGGAGCCAGACCCCGATTCGCCCGGGTGAGTCGGCGTCAGTCCTGCGCCGCGTTGTCGTGCGCAATTTCGCCGAGATGATGCCTTGTCTTCAGACCGGCATAGACCGCGCCGCCAGCCAGGCTCCAGAACATGCTGCCTGCCGCGCAGAGCAGTGACAATGACAGCGCCGCCGTGTGCTCCACCCCGATCATCGGCACCGCCAGCATCAGCACAAAAAGATTTTCCCGCACGCCCAGCCCGCCCGGCGTCAACGGGAACACAACCATGCAGGTGATCATCGGCACGATGGTGAACAGGTGGCGCAGGGGCAGATCCAGGCCCAGGCCCCACGCCAGCGACTGCACATGAGCCACGCAGACGCCGCACAGCAACAGCGACACCGCGCAGCTCTTCAGCAGAAACACCCGGTCGCGCCCGAACGGCTTGAACGATTCGCGAAGCCGCTCAAGAAAATCCCCCCTGGGCAGACGCCGCAGCCACTCGCGGGCCCGTGGCAGCCCTTTTGACACCCCGCCTCGCAGCACGATGAACAGGACTCCCGAGCAACCTGCGAACATCGCCACGATGAGCCAGGCGATCTTGACGAACAGCGGGTCCGCATGGAGCAGCGGCAGGTTTGCCGCCATCGCGAACATGGTGAATGCCAGCAGTGAAAAGAGGCCGATGATGCGGTCGACAAACACCGTTCCCACCGCCTCCGCCTTCTTGTGGTTCGTTTCCCGCGCGGCGTAGTAGGCCTTCAACAAGTCCCCGCCGACGGTGCCCAGCAGGAATGAGTTGAAGAAGTGCGCCACCAGCGAAATCTCCGCCGCGCGTCCAAATGGCAGGTCGAGCCCGTGAACCCGGAGCACCAGCCGCCAGCGCACGATGCCCAGAAGGATGGTGGCACCCATCAGCGCAAGCGAGGCGACGAGCGCGTCCGAACGCACGCCGGACACAACACGCCAGACCTGATGCGGCCCGTGCGTCCAGGAAATTTCCAGACGCTGCCACCTCGTCAATTCATGCCAGGCGGGAACGCGCTTCTCCCGTTCCCACGCCTCCTGTCCTTCCTTCCAGAAAATCGCCTGAAAAATCCAGGCCAGCAGCGCGCCGCACACGGCGAGCTTGGCGATGGACTTCAGCCATGATGCCGTGGGTTTCACGGTCCCCACGCCTTTTTCACATGGGCGACGCCGCGCTTCAATTCCTCGACCTTCAGGCCGGGGCCGAACTCGAACACCTTGATGTGCTCGGGTCGCACGAAGGGCTTCAACGCGGCGAAGTCCACCGCGCCCGTGCCGGGCTCGCGATGGTCGCGGCCTGGAAATTCCACGTCGTGGATGTGGATGCCGCCGAGGCGGTCTGCCAGCGACTTGAGGTGGGTGACGTGATGCAGGAAGCCGAGGTGCTCCTTGATCTGCGCATGGCCGGTGTCGTGCCAGTAACGCACGGTTGCGGAGGGGAACTCCTTGAGAAATCCGGCCATCTCCGAGTCCAGCGGGACTTCCTCCAGCGCCTCGCGGTTCTCGATGCCGAGTTGCAGGCCGAGTTCCGCCGCGCGGGTGGCGATCTGCCTGAGGGCCGCGGCGGTGAGCTCCATCGGCCTGGCCTTGTGCTGCTCCTGTTGTTCGACGGCGTCGGCGAGCAGTTTTTGAAACTTCGGCGTCTCGTGCTGTTTCGCCGCGATCATGTCCAGCAGCGTGTCGGTGAAATCCTCCGGGCCGAACAGGCCCAGGAACGCCCCCCTGGGCTTCATCGCGGCGAGGCTGCCCATGTGCAGCACCACCAGGCGCGCCTTCACCCGCACGGCGAAATCGAGGGTCTTGAAGGTTTGCTTGAGCGCGCTTTCACGCTCGCGCGGGTCGGTGGCGGTGAACTGATAGACGTTCGGTGCGGCGTGGTTCACGCCCATCGGCAGCGGACAGAAGTTGTGAAGCGTCGAGATGCGGATCTCACCCGCGTCCACGGCGTCGAGGATGCCCGGCACGAGGCTGACGCGGATGCCGTGGCTCAACTCCGCGTGCTCGAAGCCGAGCGCGGCGATTTCTTGCAGCATGGCGCGGCCATCGGTGTGGCGTTGCGAGTTCCAGCAGGTCGAGAGCGAATACATTCAGGTCGTGCGTGCCGCGCGTGGCGTCCAATTAGGCACCGGCACGGCCCGATTGTTCAACCTTGAATCCAGCGTCCTTCGAGGCCGGCGGCGCGGACGGACCTACTTCGGCGCCTGCGGGCGCGGCACGGCGCGGAGACGCTCCCTGAGCATGTCGGCCCGCAGCGAGTCGCGCTCCTCGGCTCCGAGCTTTTCGGTGTGCTGCTTCTGGAGGTGCGCGGGCTGGGTGAGGAGGAACAGCTCGTCCGTGAGCGAACGCTCCAGCTTTTCAAGCACGTGCAGGTCCACGCCCAGCCGCATGAGCGAGAGCAGGTTCATCGTCTCCTTCGAGGTGATCGTGTGCGCGTTGGCCAGGATGCCGTAGGCGCGGCCGATGTGGTTGAAGACGATCTTCGGCTTCTTTTCGAGCAGGACCTGCCGGGCGTTCTCCTCTTCCTCGATGATCTGGTTGAGAGCCTTGCCGATGCGCTCGATTATTTGCAGCTCGGATTCGCCGAGCGTCATCTGGTTGGAGACCTGGAAGACGTTGCCCAGCGCCTCGGTGCCTTCGCCGTAGAGGCCGCGGACGGCGAAGCCGAGCTTGTTCGCGGCGTTGATGATGCGGGTGATCTCCTCCGCGAGGACGAGGCCGGGCAGATGCAGCATGGCGCTGACGCGGATGCCGGTGCCCAGGTTGGTGGGGCAGGCGGTGAGGTAGCCCAGCTCGGGGGTGAAGGCGATGTCGAGCTTCGGTTCGAGGGCGGAGTCGAGCGCGTCAATGGCCTGCCAGCACTCCTTGATTTGCAGGCCGGGCCGGAGGGCCTGCATGCGCAGGTGATCCTCCTCGTTGATCATCACGCAGAGGGTTTCCTCCTGGTTCAAAACCAGGCCGCTGCCGGCGCCCTTGGCGGCGTGCTCGCGGCTGATGAGGTGGCGCTCGACGAGGATCTGTTTGTCGAGCGGCGAAAGATCGTCCAGCGCGGCGGCGAAATGCGGCGCGAGCTGGGGGAGGCTTTGAACGGCGGGCTGGATCATCTCCAGCACGCGGAGGCGGTCCGGCTTCTTGGCCCACGAGGGAAAGGGCTGCTTCCGCAGGTTGCGCGCGAGGCGGACGCGGCTGGACATCACGATGCTGTCATGCGGGCCGGTGCGCTGGCACGAAACGGACGGCGGGGAGAGAAATTCGTGGATGGTCATGTTTAAGTTTCGGGTTTGGAGTTGGCGACGGCGGCCTCGGCGGACAACTCGAAACGCCAAACTCGAAACCCCGGGCTATTTCATCCGCTTGATCTCATCCCGCAGCAGGGCGGCCTCCTCGAAGTTTTCCTCGGAGATGGCCTTGTCCAGGCGCTTTTGGAGCTGCTTGAGCTTCTGCACCTCGGCGCGGGATTGCTGGAGCGCGGCGGGAATCTTGCCGGTGTGGCGCGTGCCCTTGTGCATGGGTTTGAGCATGCCTCCAAGCCCCTCGGCGAAGGTCGTGTAGCAATCCGAGCAACCGAAGCGGCCCGCCTTTTTGAAGTCCGCCTGCGAGTAACCGCAGGTGGGGCATTTCACGCCGGCTTCGCTTGTCTGATCTGGCTCGGCGGAGGCGGTTTCTCCCGGCAGCACCTGACCGAGCAACGTGTCGGCAAGCGAGTAGCTCGTGGGATCGTCCACTCCCTTTTCCTTCGAGCAATCCTCGCAGAGATCCACCTTCTGCATCTTGTCCCCGACGATCTTGGTCAGGTGGACCTTGGCTTCGTTTTGTTTGCAGACGTTGCAGAGCATGGTGGTAACGCTGCCGTCAAATTGGCTCGCCGCTCACCTTCGTCAAGGCGTGATACTTCTCGATGAGCTGCCTGGAAAGCACTCCGGGCTTGCCGGTGCCGATGACGCGCCCGTCTATCTTCACCACCGGGATGATCTCCGCACCGGTGCCGGTGAGGAAGCATTCGTCGGCGTTGTAGAGGTCGTAGCGCGTGAGGTTCGGCTCGCCCGTCTTCAAGCCCAGTTCGCGGCCCAGGTCCAGCGCCGTGGCGCGCGTGATGCCGTAGAGCGCGCCGGCGGAGAGCGGCGGGGTGAGCAGCTCGTTGCCCTTGATGATGAAGATGTTGTCGCCGGTGCATTCGGCCACGTAACCGTCTGCGTTGAGCATGATGGCCTCCTCGACGCCGGCATTGTTGGCCTCGATTTTGGCGAGGATGTTGTTCAGGTAGTTGAGCGACTTGATGGCCGGGTTGACGGCGTTATGCAGGTTGCGGGTCGTGGCCACGGTCACGATGTCCATGCCGCGCTGATACATCTCCGGCGGATAAAGCTGGATTTTGCCGGCGATGATGATGACGGACGGGGCCTTGCAGCGGTTTGGATTCAAGCCCAGCGTGCCCACGCCGCGGGTGACCACGAGGCGGATGTAGCCGTCGGTGACCTTGTTCTTGCGGCAGGTGTCCACGACGGCCCTGGTCATCTCGGCGGGCGTCATCGGAATGGTGAGCAGGATGGCCTTGGCCGAGTAGTAGAGCCGGTCAATGTGCTCCTTCAGCTTGAAGACTTTGCCGTGGTAGGCGCGGATGCCCTCGAAGATGCCGTCACCGTAGAGAAGCCCGTGATCGAAGACGGAAATCTTCGCCTTCGCCTCGTCGTAATACTTGCCGTCGATGTAGACTTTCATGTCAATACGTCCGCGCAGCGTAGGGGAACGGCGCAAAGCCGCGCAACTCAGGAATTGGACGGCTCGCGCAGCGGAACCGGTTTTTTCTGGTTGCCCGTTGCGGGCTTTCGGTCAACATCACGCACCACATGCAACGGTTTGCGTATTACGTGATCATCACGTTGGCCCTCAGCTGGCTGGCCAGCGCGGCGGACTACACGCTCAAGGACGGCACGGTCCTTTCCGGCACGCCAATTTCCTTCACCGACAAAGGGGTGGTCGTCAAGAACGACGACAACAAGGTGCTGCCGCGCACAGCATGGACAAACTTCACGCAGGCAGGATTGAAAGAGTTCGCCAAGAACCCCAAGGCCCGCCCGTTTGTGGAGACGCTCATTGACGAGCCGCCGCCAGGTGGAGACGCCACCGAGGGCGCGGTGATGAATGTTCCGGAAGTGGCCGTGATCAAGCGCCCGCCGCCAAAGTGGGCCGAGGTGCAGTCCAAGCCGGTGTTGCCGGAAAAGCCCGGCATCATCGCCGGCATGTTCACCACCGGTGTTGGCTGGTTGAGCCTTTTGGTGATCTATGCCGCCATCATCTACGCCGGGTATGAGGTGGCCCTTTATCGCCGTCGTCCCGTCAATCAGGTCATGGGGCTGGCTGCCATTCCCTTCGTGGGCATTTGCTCGCCCATCGCCTTTCTGGCCATGCCGCCGGTGAAGTCCACTCAGGAAAAGAAACCCGGTGCCGTGGAGCAGGTGGCCCAGCAGTCCGAGCAGGCAGGCAAGGAAGAGGAAAAGAAAGGCATGGCCCCCGGCAAGGCCAAGCTAATGGCCACCGCAAAACCCGTCGCCACCTCCAAGCCCGGGGCTCCCGCCGCCGCGCCCGGGCCTGCGCCCGTGGTGGTCAAGGCACCCGGCGCACCTCCCGCCTCCGCTCCGCCGGCGGCCCTGGCACCGGCGGTTTATCGCCGTGGTGAAACCAACATCAACAAGCGCTTCATCGAGACCAAGTTCGCCGGCTTCTTCAAGGCCGTTCTCGGCCCTGCGGAAAAGGAAATGTGGCTCGTCTGGGTCACCGCGACCGGCGGCGAATACTGGAGCAAGCGTGTCGTGAGCATCAACCAGACGGAAGTCGTCGTGAACTGTCCCCAGGAGGGCGGCGGATCGCTCGACCAGACCCTTCAGATCGTCGAAATCCAAGAAATCCACCTCCGCCCGCGGGAGGGCTGACTGCATGAAACTCCGCACGATTCTCCTCTTCGGCGCCCCGGGTTCCGGCAAGGGCACACAGGGCAAAATACTCGGCACCATTCCCGGTTACTACCACTGCGCGTGCGGTGACGTGTTTCGCAACCTCAATGCCGACAGCCGTCTTGGGCGCACGTTTCTCGAATACTCCAGCCGCGGTGAACTTGTTCCGGACGAAGCCACGGTGGATCTCTGGCGAAACAACATCCAGGCCAACACCATGCTGGGCCGCTTCAATCCTGAGCGCGACACCGTCGTGCTCGACGGGATCCCGCGCAACGCGGCCCAGGCCAAGATGCTCCAGGGCACGCTCGACGTCCGCGCGCTCCTGCACCTTACATGTCCTGACCGGAACAAGATGGTCGAGCGTCTTCAGCGCCGCGCCCTTCGCGACAACCGCCTTGACGACGCGAACCTTGATGTCATCCGCAACCGTCTCCATGTCTATGATCAGGAGACCAGGCCCGTGCTCGAATTTTACGGCCCGGTCGTTCACGACATCAATGCCACGCAGACGCCTGCGGAGGTGCTTCGCGACATCCTGCGGGTGATCGCCCAGCTCTAACCCGAGCCGGCAGTTCGGCGAGGTTCAGGGCCGTCAGGACGCCTTGTTCCCGGTGTCGGGTTTCACGTCAGGTTTTCCATCTCTTCAGCCGGAAGGACTCCGGACAGAATCCGTGACTGGTTTGCCACGGTCACGGACCGGAGTTGTGGGGGGCTGGTTTTGACGGTTGACGGGAGGCGGGAGGCTACTAGACTGCCGCCTCCTGACCCGGACAGGGCTGGCGGTCCGCCAGTTCAAACCCCGGGCAGCAGACTGGGAAGGAAGTGAAACAGTTTTGACGGAAATTAAGCTCAAAAAAGGCGAGCCGGTGGAAAAGGCGCTGCGACGGTTGAAAAAGAAAATCGACCGCGAAGGCACCCTGAAGGAAGTCCGCAGCCACCGCCGCTTTGAAAAGCCGAGTGAGAAGAAGCGCCGCAAGCTCAAAGTGGCGAAGTTCACTGCCATGCTCCGCGCGCGTTACGCCGACTTGTAACATCCGCCTTCCCCATCACGCCGGACGCCGGTTCACCCTGCGTCCGGCTTTTTCGTGCCCCTGTGCCGTGGGCCCTGCGCCCGATTACTCCGGCAGTTCCCTGCCTTTCGTCTCCGGCCCGAGCCAGACGAGGAACATGCCAACCACGTAAATGGCGGCCATCACCGACGCGGCCTTGGGAAAGCTGTTATCGAAGAGCTTCATCAGATTGGCCGTCTGCATTCCGCCCACGGCGGCGATGATGCGGCCGAAGTTGAAGGCGAAGCCCTGTCCGGTCGCGCGCACGGCGGTAGGGAACAGCTCCGGCAGGTAGAGCGGAAAGAAGCCATAGAACGACGCCGTGGCCGCACCGGCGAGGAACGCGGAGAAGAGAAAGAAGGTGTCATAGCCGGTGTTGCCCTGATAGAGCAGCAACGCGCTGCCAATGGAGGCCACGCAAAGCACCGCATAGGTGATGCGCCGGCCAAAGCGGCCCGCTGCCAGCGCCGCGATCATCGTGCCCGTGATCGCCCCGACCGAGAGCCAGAAGAGGGTCCATTCCTTCGCGTGCTTCGCAGAATCAGGCTCAAGCTGGAGCACCCAGCGCGGAGCCCATTGTGTCGAGCCCCAGGTGCCGAGCAGCGCCACCGCCGAAAGGCCCGCGCCGAGGAGCATCATTCTCACGATGAACGCGCCCTGGCCGGGTTTGATCAAGGCGACGGCTTCCGCTCGCTCGATATACATACGCATCGGATACAGGAAGCCGAAGAGCGCGATGCCCAGCCCGACGATGGTGATGCCGGTGGCGGCCAGCGCGCCGACGCCCGCCGGCGACCACGCCCAGATGATGCCCAGCGCGGCAAGGCTGCCCAGCAGCACGCCGAACAAGTCCACGTTGGCCCAATGTGACGTGGCCCCGCGCTTGCGCTCGGCCTCCCACTTTGTTGATTCGGGCACGAAGATCAGGATGAAAAAGATGAGCAACGAGGGCAGCGCGCCGCTGATCATGAGAAACCGCCATGCGGAGTTGGACAGCAGCTTCGTGGTGAATGCCTCGGACAACCCGATGCCCAGGAACAGGCCCTTCGCCGTCGCGATGAAGCTCAGGAGGATCATGCTCAGGACGGCCACGAGCAGGTAGCCGACGTTTGCCGCCGCGCCGATCAGCCCGGCGATGAGCGCGCGGTTCTTGCCCGGCCAGATCTCGTTCACCAGCGCCACGCCGAGCGACCACTCGCCGCCCATGCCCAGCGACGCCACGAACCGCAGCACCGCGACATGCCAGGCCTCCGTCGCCAGCCCGCACAGGCCGGTGAAGATCGCGTAGGTGAAGATGCTCAGGGACATCGCGCGCACGCGGCCGATCTTGTCGCCCAACCAGCCAAACAGGACGCCGCCGCTGGCCGCGCCCACGAGGAAGACCGCGATGATCGCCCCGAACCACTTGGCCGCGTCCGTCTCGGGAGAAGCGGGGCCGAGCAAGTCCTTCAGCGCAGGCTGGCCGATGAGCGGGAAGAGGCCCATCTCGAATCCGTCGAAGAGCCAGCCGAGAAACGCGGCCAGCAGGGTCATGTATTTGGCGGTGGCGGTCGGCGTGGCAGGCGCGGGCGATTCGTTCATGCGAGTCCTGCCATTGCTAGGGGCAGGGCGCAAGTGAGTCAAACCATTTGGCTGGCAAAGGGGCTCGTCTCACGACGCTTGCACCCCGAGTGTGCGTTCTTGGTAAACATTCCTTGTGCCAGCCCTCGGTGTGTCGGGCTGACGGAGAAAACGTGGAGCCTCCCAGACAACCATCGCCATCACTCCGTCCTTTGATCTTCATCCCAAATCCTGGCCCTCGGCCTTGCCTTGCCGCTGGACACTCTGCATCGCCATGCCTATCACTGCCGCGCAATGAAAGCCGTTTTGACCTCCTTGCTCTGCCTTGCCGTGGCCAGCCCGTTTTGCGCGTCCATCCACGCCGCCGCCCCGGCCAGGCCGCCGACCATCGTGCTCATCAGCGGTGAGTTTGAATACAAGTCCACCGAAACGCTGCCGACGCTAAAAACGCAACTGGAGACGAAGCTCGGTGCGAAGTGCATCTACCTCCAGCGCAAGCCGGGCACGAATGTTCATGACATCCCGGGCCTCGAAGCGCTCGACACTGCTGATCTCGCCATCCTCTTCATCCGGCGAATGGTGTTGCCAGAGGAGCAGCTGGCGCGGTTCAAGAAATACGCGGTGTCCGGCCGGCCCGTCATCGGTCTTCGCACGACCAGCCATGCGTTCGAGAACTGGAAGGAGTGGGATCGCGACGTGCTCGGCGGCAACTACCAGAAGCATCATGATAACAAGCTCGAAACGATCGTGCGCGTGGCCCAGAACGCGGCGGCGCACCCGATCCTCGCGGGTGTGCCGGGGGAGTTCATCAGCCCCGGCTCGCTCTATCGCAACAGCCCGTTGCCGGACGGTTCGAAGGTTCTGCTCAACGGTTCCGTCCAGGGCCAGCCTCCGGAACCGCTGGCATGGACGCACAGCCATCACCGCACTCCGGTTTTCTACACATCGCTCGGACACCCGAAGGACTTCGAGACCGGGGCGTTCAACCGGTTGATGCTCAATGCCGTCACATGGGCGCTCGCGCAACCGGTCGCGCAGCCCGGGGCTTCTCCGTCAGACGGGCCTGCCGGCTTCCGCCGCGTGGGGGTGGCAGAATTTGAAAAACTCTGGCGGGAAAGGAAATTTACCGTGCTCGACGTGCGCACGGCGGATGAGTTCAAGGCCGGCCATATCCCGGACGCACTGAACCTCGATGTGCTGGAGGCGAACTTTGAACGGCAGGTGGCCGCCCTCGACAAGGCGAAGACCTACCTCGTCCACTGTGCCGCCGGCAGCCGCAGCGCAAACGCCGCGCGGCAAATGAAGGAGATGGGCTTCAAGTCAGTGGTGGACCTTGCCCCCGGTTTCAACGGATGGAAGGCCGCTGGCAAGCCAGTCGAGAAGTGAACTGCAAGGTGCTCCAAAGCGGCTTTTCCGAAAGGAAGCTCAACTGGAAGGGTTGACTTGGGCTGGCGTCGGCCAAGAGAGATCAATTTCCTTCCGTGCCTCTCCGCGCCAGCTTCTGCAGCCTACTCCGAGCTCGCGTATTTCTGGATGAGCAGATGGCTGCGGGCTGCGGTCAGCTCCATGATGAACTGGTCGTAGCTCTGGTAGCGGTCATCCGGGTTTTTCTCCATCGCGGTGCAGATGGCCTCGTTGGTCTTGGGCTGGATTTCCGGAATATCCTCAATGGGCGGTTTGAGAGGTTGCTCGACGTGCGCCAGGGCTACGTCGTTGACCGTCGGAGCCTCGAAGGGCACATGGCCGGTGATCGCGTGATAGAGCGTTCCCGCGAGCGAATACATGTCCGACCGGAAATCCTCCGTGCCCAGGGTGATCCGCTCGGGTGCGATGTAATACGGCGTGCCGAAGACTCCGGCGTTCGGATCGCGTCCGACGGATGCCTTCTGAGCGAGGCCGAAGTCCACGAGCTTGGGCTCGGGTGGCTCGTCGTTGTTGAAAAGGATGTTGCCGGGCTTGATGTCGAGGTGCAGCAGGCCGTGCCGGTTCGCGCAATCAAGCGCGGAGGCGATCTTGATGCCCACGTCGAGCACGAGCAGCTCATCAATCCGGCCTTGCGACTCGATGCGCCCGTCGAAGGTGCCGTTGTTGGCCAGCTCCATGACGAGATACTTGTGCCCGTCTGACTCGTCGAAGGCGTAGATGTGGATGATGTTGCTGTGGTTGAGTCCGGCGCAGGCGCGCGCCTCGCGCTTGAACGCCTCGACCTGGACCGGATCGGCGGCGATCTCCGGCTTCATCAGTTTCACGGCCACTTCACGGACGAGGTTGGAGTCGAAGGAGCGGAAGACGGTGCCCATGCCGCCCGAGGCGATCACGCCGCGCAGCTCGAACTGACGCAGGCGGACGGTGATCATCACCGGGCCGCCGCACTTGTTGCAGGGCTGCGTTTCGAACGGCGGGAGGTCGCTCGGGATGAAGTTCTTCGCGGCGCAACGCCCGCAGGTCACCATCTTCAGTGATTTTTTTCCTTCGCTCATTCCCGTGGACAGTGGAGCGAGGTTAGCATCGAAGCGGTTTTGCTCAAGACAAGATTCCGCCGGCGCAGGACGTTTCGTGCCGGCCAGCTTTTAAGCTTGGTAACGGAGCGCCGTTTTGTTTCAACCAGCGCACATGCGGCTGCTCTACAACCTGCTCTTCCCGCTCTTCTTCGTCCTGAGCGCGCCGTATTACTTCTGGAAAATGTGGCGGCGCGGCGGCTGGCAGCGCGGCTTCAGCGAACGGTTTGGCAGGATTGATGAAAGCAAACTCCGGGCCGGCTCAGATCGGAAAGTGCTCTGGCTCCATGCCGTCAGCGTCGGCGAGGTGAACGTCTGCCTGCAACTCATCACCGCGCTTCGTCTGCGGCTGGACGGCTGGCGGTTCATCGTGTCCACCACCACCTCCACCGGCATGGGTGAGCTGGAAAAGAAACTTCCGGCCGACATTTCCCGCATCTACTACCCGGTGGACTTCCCGTGGACCGTCCGCCGCGCGCTGAACTCCATCCGTCCCGACGCCCTCGTGCTGGTCGAAGCCGAGTTCTGGCCGAATCTGCTCTGGCAGGCACAGGCGCGCGGCCTGCCCGTCCTCCTCGCCAACGCCCGCGTCTCGGACAAATCCTT
>JBAYGL010000045.1:0-17812 GCA_041666725.1 Limisphaerales bacterium | reverse complement strand
GGTTCATGATGCGGTCGGAGAGCGAGCCGTGGTTGGTGCCGATGCGCAGGGCACGCTTGAGTTCCTTCAGCTTGAGGACGAGCGGGGTGAACTTCTCCTTGATGCGGCCCAGCTCGGCGGTGTAGGCGTCGTCGGTGTATTCCTTGACGGCAAATTTCTTCGAGTCGGCGTAGTTGCCCGGATTGATGCGGACCATCTCGACCCAGTTCGCGGCCTCCATCGCGGCGTCGGGCTTGAAATGGATGTCGGCGACGATGGGGACGAAGCAGCCGCGCGCGCGCAGCTCGGCGACGATGTTCTTCAGGTTCGCCGCGTCCTTCACGGTGGGCGCGGTGATGCGCACGATCTGGCAGCCGACGGCGACGAGTTCGAGCGTCTGCTTGACGGACTCGGCGGTGTCCATCGTGTCGCAGGTGAGCATGGACTGCTTCACGACGGGGCGGTTGCCGCCCATGATGACGCCGCCGCGCGCGGGGTCACCGACGATGACCTCGCGGGAGAGGCGGCGGTGGAAGAGGTAGGGAGAATCGCAGTAGTGCATGGGCGGAAAAGTCAGGGAGCAGCATTTAGATTGCGATCAAGAGCAAGAAAAGCCTGCGCAGGTGTCCTGCTCGTGATCCTGATCTTAATCCTGCTCCGCATTGTTACTTCGCAGGGGCCGGTGCGGGTGTTGGCGTCGGAGCCGACTCCACTTGGCTGCTCTGCTGGAACATGGACTTGAAGAGCGACGAGCGTTTCCACAAGTCGTTGAAGGAGACGTAGGCCATGAATGTGAGCAGCATCACGGCGAAGGCGGTCGTGGCGTATTCCTGAAGCTTCACACTGATGGGCTTGCCGCGCAGTTTTTCGTAGAGGGACATCATGATGTGGCCGCCGTCGAGAACAGGGATGGGCATGAGGTTCAGCACGGCGAGGTTGATGTTGAGCAGCACCATGAAGCTCAGGGCAAGGCGGTAGTCGGTCTTCACGTATGTGGCGAGCATCGCAAGGATGCCGGGCGGGCCGCTGAGGTCTTCGATGCCCACGCCGGTCTCCTTGGAGTGGAATAGGGCGTTGAGTGTGCGCCAGGTGCGATCCCAGACTTCCTCAAGCTGCACCCACGGCAGCGGGCCGGGCTTCTGGACTTCATAGCGGGTCGGCGTGTTGGCAAACATGATCCCGATTCGCGCCTTCTTCGCGCCAGCGTCGAGGACGCGCGGAGTGATGTTCAGCACGGCGCGCTTGCCGGCGCGCTCGACAACGAGCTCAGTTGTCTGCCCGCCGCGTTTGCCGACGAGTTCAATCAACTGTGCCTTTCCCACAACCGGCACGCCGGCGAAGCCGATGATGACATCGCCGGCCAACACCTTTGCCTCGGCTGCGGGGCTGTCTGGCGAGGTGTCGCCGACGACGACCTTCTCCTCGGAGTCGAGGTTGAGCATCTTGAGCTTGAGCGGATTGTCGGCACTGGCGGTGAGTTGGTAGGTCTTGCGCTCGCCGGCGCGCTCGACAATGACGGGCAGGACGTTGGTGGGCGCGAGGATGGTGGCCTCGAAGACCTCGGACCACGACTTCACTGCCTGGCCATACACGGAAACGATGCGGTCGCCGTTCCGGATGCCGAGTTTGTGCTCCGCAGAATCCACTGCGACATGGCCGATGACAGAGGGGTTCACCGGCACCGGCAGGCCGACGAAATAGATGAAGGTCGCGATGGCGCAGGCGAACACGAAGTTCATGAACGGCCCGGCGACGGCCACGAGAATCTTGGAGAGCGGCGAGACCGGCGGCAGCGTTTCCCCCTTCTGTTCGCCTTCCAGCGCCTCGGACGTGAGCATCTGCGGGAGCTTTACAAAGCCGCCGGCGGGAATCCAACGGATCGAGTATTCGATGCCGTCCTTCGTCCAGCCCCAGATTTTCGGTCCGAATCCGATGGCGAACGCCTCGACCTTCAGTCCCCGTTTGAGCGCCACCCAGTAGTGCCCCCATTCATGGATGGCGATGGCCGCCCCGAAGAGCAACAGGACGGCGAAAACGACGTAAATCCACTCGAAAACTTGTGCCATGTGTCAGAGCCGGTTGTCCGGCAGGAGCGCAACGTATCGGAAGCCTGCCGGGCTGGCAATTGGACAAACACCCCATGTCTCTGCTTGTCGGAATCTGGAGTGGGGCGGTTTGCCGATGTCACTTTCTCCAGCGCAGCCGGACCAGTCCGGCCAGCCCGCACAGGAGCAGGCCGCTGACGGCGAAGGCACCCGCATGAGCCTGTTGCGGGGCCAGGAACAGCGCGCCCGCGCCGACGGCGGGTCCGAGGCAGATGCCCAGGCCGATGGCGGCTTCGTGGATGCCGCCGTGCTCGCCCTGCGTTTCGCCGACATCCATCGAGTAGAAGAGCGACGCGTAGTAAAGCAGGCCGGTGGCGAGGCCGAAGATGATTTGCGCCCCGAACAGGAGCGAGAGCGAGCGGCCCAGCAGCAGCACGACGTAGGCGGCGATGAGCGTTATGAACGCCGCAAGCATCCAGCGGAAGCGGTAGTGCCAGCCGCCCCATTGCCAGAGCAGAACGAAGCCCGCGAGCCGTGCGATGAACCAAGTGGCCCAGAACCAGCCGCTCTGCGTGACGCTCAAGCCAAGTTCCGCCGAGCGGCCGGGCACCACGGCGAGGAAGGAGTGGATCGCGATGTAGGCAAAGGGATTCGCGAGCCACGCCATCTTGAGAAAGGTCTGCGGCGGGACGGGCTGGTGCAACGCAGCATCCTCCGGGTGATGCGGGTTGGCTTCGGGCACGGGGAGCGGGTCGGCGGGCAGGCGTTCCAGCCAGAGGGTGACGGCAACTTGGGCGACGTGGATAACTGCAGGAATCCAGAACAGGCTCCGCGCCCCGAGCCGTTCGTAGACCATGCCGCCAGCGAAATACATCAGCGCCGCGCAGCCGGACCACACGATGTTGTAGATGCCGACCATGCGCTTGGTGCCGGCGTCGGACTCGCCATGGGTGGCGAAGGCTTCGAGCGCGGGCCAGGTGAAGCACATCGCGACGGTCCAGCCGGCGAGGGTGAGCAGCACTCCGGCGGCCGAGTGCGTCTGCGTGCCCGCCAGCATCGCCACGGCCATGCCGGTGAAGCCGGCCTTCAGCGAGGTCGTCAGCCCGCGCCGCTCGGCGAAGCGTCCGCCCAGCCACGCCGCCGGGACGTAGATGAGTCCGTGCAGCGCGCAGGTGAGCAGGTTCTCGCGGTTGCCGAAGCCGTGCTGCTGCTGGAGCAGGAAGAAGACGTAGTTGCCAAAGTAGGCGCAGGCAAACGTGTTCAGCCCCGTGAGCAGGAAACCTGTGGCTTTGCGGCGTGTCATGGAAATGCGGAACCGGAACGCGGAAAAAGTCAGGCTGCGGGCGCGGAAAAATTCCGCGTCCCACCTTCTGCGTTCCGTGTTTCCTCCAGCGCTTTGCGGCAATACCACTTCACGGCGTTGGTCATGGGCGGCTGGAGCTTGTCCAGGTCATCGGCGCTGCACCAGCGGATGTCGTGGTGCTCCTCGGTGGCGAGCGTCACGTCGCCGGCGACGGGGCGCGCCCAGTAGATCATTCCGATGTGCTCGTGCGTGTCCGAGATGCGGTGGATGTCGAGGAAGCGCGGGGCGATGAGCGCGCGGGTGCCGGGTTCGGTCGTGGGCGGGCGTTCGCCGAGGAGTTCCACGTCCAGGCCGCTTTCCTCCTTCGCCTCGCGAAGCGCGGCGATTTCCGGGTCTTCGTCCAGCTCGATGTGGCCGCCGAGCGGCAGCCATTTGCCTAGCTTGCGGTGCAGGATGAGCAACACCTTGGCGTCGTGGACGACGAAGATGGCGACGGTGAAATCTATCTTTTCATGGATGTGTGCCATGGGCCGCGGACACTGTCGTCCGCGCTGTCCGCTGTCAACGGGCGCACCGGTGCCGTGATGCCGTCGGGGCGCGGCGTTCACGCGCAGAAGTGTCCGTATGCACGAATGCGTCAGGAAAATCCAAGAGCTTCCCGTCTTTCTCCCTGGAGTGGCGTGACCGGGCGCATCCTTCTGCTCGCGCGGAAAATGCACTTGTCCAGGAAGCTTTCCTTCGACCAGCTCGGATCGTCGAGACGCTCGCCATCGGCCGCCACGAGGTGAACCGCGGCGAGCCGAAGCCCGGCGAGGCCGTCCTCGTCATCGGAGCGGGACCATTTATGGTGTTCCACACGCGAGGGCGGGTCCGCCCAGCCCTTGCAGCGGAGTTCGGACTGAATTCTTACTCCATCCGAGACAGTCAGACTGTGCGAATCTAAACCAAATGAAGTCTATCACTCACCAACCCCGTCGTTCCTTCCTCAAGCAGCTCGGCACCGCCGCCTTCGTCGCGCCGTTCGTCACGCGCGGTTTGATGGCCGCGTCGCCGAACGAAATGGTCCGCCACGCCAGCTTCGGCGCGGCGGGCATGGCGGCGTCGGACTGGGGCGCGATCACCGGCCACAAGGCGGTGAAATTCGTCTGCGTCGCCGAGGTGGACCTCGCGCGCGCGGAGGCGGCGAAGAAGAAGTTCCCCGAGCTGAAGGTTTATCAGGACTGGCGCGAGATGCTCGACAAGGAGCACAAGAACCTCGATTGCGTGAATGTTTCCACGCCCGACCACATGCACGCGCCCATCGGCATGAGCGCGATGCAGCTCGGCCTGCATGTCTATGGCCAGAAGCCGCTCACGCACGACGTCTATGAGTCGCGCCGGCTGACGGAGATGGCGCGGGAGAAGAAGCTCGTCACGCAGATGGGCATCCAGGTGCATTCGAGCTACGAGTATCGCGCTGCGGTGCAGCTCGTGCAGAGCGGCGCGGTCGGCAAGATCAAGGAGGTCCACACGTGGAGCAGCAAGAAGTGGGGTGACCCCGCGCCGCGTCCCGACAACAGCGACCCGGTGCCGGCGAACTTGAACTGGGACGCGTGGCTCGGCGTGGTTTCCGAGCGGCCATTCATCGGCGGCGGTTACTACCATCCCGGCAACTGGCGCAAGCGCCTCGACTTCGGCACCGGCACCTTCGGCGACATGGGCTGCCACATCTACGACCCGGTCTTCAAGGCGCTCGGCGTCACCGCGCCGCTCACGGTGCGCAGCGAGGGGCCGAAGCCCAACGCGCACAACTGGGCCAACGACGCCATCGTCCACTACCTCTTCCCCGGCACGCCGTTCACGGACGGCAAGACGGTGAAGGTGACATGGTATGACGGCAGCCAGCGTCCCCCGGCGGAGATCATCGCGCTTCTCGGCAACGTGAAGCAGCCGGATCAGGGCTCGATTTTCATCGGCACCAAGGGCGTGATGGTCCTGCCGCACGTCGCGAAGCCGATTCTGCTGCCGGAGGAAAACTTCAAGGACTTCGTGCTGCCCAAGCTCGATCCGGTGAACCACTGGCATTCGTTCGTCGAGGCCGTGCGCGGCAACGGCAAGACCTCCGCGAACTTCGACTACGCCGGCCCGCTGACGGAGACCATCCTGCTCGGCGGCATCGCGTCGCGCTTCCCGCAGACGACGCTGGAGTGGGATGCGAAGAGGCTGAAGTTCAAGAACGTGAAAGAGGCGAACCAGTTTGTGCGGCGCACGTATCGCAAGGGCTGGGAAGTGAAGGGGTTGAGCTGAAGCACATGGAGCGCGGGCGTCCCGCCCGCTTTGCGTGCGCGGCCATCGCGATGAGCGGACCGCTGTCCGATGCAGGACACCCAAAGCGGCCCGGAGGGCCGCGCTCCGTCAGAACTGCGCGCCCAGCAGCCACGGGGCGAACTCGTCGTCGCCGAGGCCCGCCAGTTCGCTCTTGGTCTTCTTGCCGCTGGCGACCGCAACCATCTCCTCGAAGAGGCGCATCCCGACCTGTTCCACCGTTTCCGTGCCGTCGAGGATGGTGCCGGCGTTGAGGTCCATGTCCTCGATCATGTGGTTGTAGATGGCGGTGTTGGTCGCGACCTTGATGCACGGCGCGGGCTTGCAGCCGTAAACGCTGCCGCGTCCCGTGGTGAAGACGCCGATGTTGCAGCCGCCGCTGACGAGGCCGGTCATGCTCACGGGGTCGTAGCCGGGCGTGTCCATGAAGCCGAAGCCCGGCGTGTTGATCTCCTCCGCGTAGGCATAGACCGCGGCGAGCGGCGACTGTCCGCCCTTGGCGACCGCGCCGAGGCTCTTCTCGTAAATGGTCGTGAGGCCGCCCTCCTTGTTTCCGTAGCTCGGGTTGTTGTCGATCGAGCCGCCGTTGGCGCGGGCGTAGTTTTCCCACCAGTGGATGAGGTCCACGATCTTCTGGCCGACGGCGGGCGACACGGCGCGGCGCGTGAGCAGGTGCTCGGCCCCGTAAATCTCCGGCGTCTCGGCCAGCACGCTGGTGCCGCCGTAGCGCACGAGTTCGTCGGAGGCGACGCCCAGCGCGGGGTTGGCGGTGATGCCGCTGTTGCCGTCGGAGCCGCCGCAGTTCTCGGCCAGCAGCAGTTTGGAAAGCGGCTGCGCCGTGCGCTTCATCGCGTTGGCGGCGGGCAGCAGCTTCGCCACGGCGGCGGCAGCGGCCTCGACGGTTTTGCGGACGCCGCCCGAGTTTTGAATCGTGAGGAAGGTCGGGGCCTGTTCGCCGGGGAGCGGCTGGTCCAGGTTGTGTTCCTGCGCGACGAACTGCACCTGGTTCACCTCGCAGCCCAGGCCGATCATCACATAGCCCGCGATGTTCGGATGCCGCGCGATGCCGGCGGTGACGCGCTGGAGGAGCTTGAGCGGTTCGCCGGGCTGGAGGCCGCAGCCGATCTTGTGCGTGAAGGGCACGACGCCATCAATGCCCGGAAAGTCGCGCGCAAAGTCCGGTCCGCGGAAGCGGTCGGCCACGTAGCGCGAGACGCCGGCGGAGCAGTTCACGCTGGAGATGACGGCAATGTAGTTGCGCGTGCCGGCCTTGCCGCCGGGCCGCGTGTAGCCCTGAAAGTGGCGCATCGCCGACGCGGGATGGAACGCCACGGGCCGCGCATCCACGCCGAACGCGTAGTCGCGTCCGAACGCGCCGAGGGCGACGTTGTGCGTGTGGACGTGCTGGCCGGGCGTGATGCGCTCCGTCGCGAAGCCGATGGTCTGGCCGTATTTGATGATCGGCGCGCCGGCGGGGATTTCGGCCACGGCGAGCTTGTGGCCCGGCGGGATGCCCCTGGCGATGGTGATGTGGAGCGCGCCGCATTCCAGCTCCACGCCGGCTTTCAGCGGACGTTTGACGACGGCGACGTTGTCAGCGGGACGGAGGCGGATCGTCAGGTCTTCGAGTTTCAACATGCGGCGAGGGTAGCAGCGGCGGGCCTCGCTTCAAGCATCGGGGAAAAACCTTTTTTTCAGCCGGGACGACGCAGTTGGCCTGGCCTTCTCTTTAACGCAGAGACGCAGAGACGCAGAGGAACGCAGAGAATTGCGCAGAGATCGAAGGGAAAGATCCGTCTCCGCGCCTCTCTGCGGTCTCCGCGCCCTTTGCGCTTAAGCAAGTCATCCGGCCACGTTGGTTGCGGCCCCGCCTGGCTGTGCCTCTGCGCTGAAAATGAGGACGCCACTTTCAAGTGCATGGTTCCGGCTCAATCATCGCCGCCACCGCCACCGCTGTTGGCGACGGGCCGGAACGCCTGCGCCCAGTTCGCGAACGCGCCGAGCTTTCGGGTTTGAATCCACACCTTGCCGTGGCCGCTGAACTTGCACACGAGGCCCTCGCCGGAGAAGAACAGCGACTTGTAACCGCCGATGCGTCCGATCTGGTATTGCAGGCCTTCGGTGAACGCGACGATGTGCCCGGTGTCCACCACGTAGCTGCCGGAGACGTTCATGCAGAACATCGCGCCGTAGGTGTTGAACCAGAGGTCGCCCTTGCCGGAGCACTTGATGAGGAAGAGCCCTTCGCCGCTGAAGAAGCCCTTCAAGCCCTGCCACTGGCTGTCCAGCGTCACGCCCATGCCGCCCGCCACGAAGCCGCTGCTCTGGAGGAAGATCGTGTCGCCATCGAGATAAACGTGCTCCAGGTCGCCGGGCGCGCCGGGTGCGATGCCGATGCTGCCGGGCACGTTCGCGGCGGTGAACTCGTTGACGAAGAGGCTCTCGCCGGTGAGCAGGCGCGCGAGGCCGCCGCGCATCTTCGTCTTCATCTGCAGGTTCGAGTCCATCGTCGCCATCGCGGAGGCCTCGACCTTCAACGTCTGGTTCGCGGGCACCTGCACGGTGACGAAGGCGTAGTCGGGCCGGCCCTCGATCTGATACTCGAAGTCGCGCCGGGTGTCGGTGTTGTAGCCGGTGCCGAACAGGCCGGTGCCGGCGGGTGCGCCGGTCTGTGGCAACGGCGGCGGCGTGCCGGGCGGGGCGAGCGCGGGCGACTGGCTGGCTTGCACCCAGTCGGTGAGGCCCTCGTGGAAGACGTGGTCGGTCGGCTTCAACTCGCCGGACGCGAGCATCTGGCGGACTTGCTCGACGGGGAACGGGCCGGACTGGACGCCGTTGCAGTAGAGGTGGATTTGCATGGGGTTAAAAGGTTGCCCGCGGAACACGCGAATGAACGCGAATGCCGGGGTGCAGGTCGGCGCATCTTGCCTGACCTCTATTTGAAACAAGCCGCTTGGGCGGAAGCAGGAAGTTGGAATGACAGGCGCGACGCACTGTCCTGCTTGGGTTTGATTTCGCTTTCATTCGCGTGTTTGGCGGGCCTTTCATCGCGGCTTCAGCTCAGGTCCAAGTTCCCGGCCGAAGCCGCCGGCGTTGTGGCTCTGGCACCAGACCGTGCCGCGACCGGAGAAGCGGCAGACCAGGCCCTCGCCGCCGAGGATGGCGGTCATCCAGCTTCCGCCGGCCTTCGTGATGTTGAAGTTCAGCGTCTCCTGGAACGCGACGATGTGCCCGGTGTCCACGATGTATTCGCCGTCCACCTCGATCGGGTAAATCGCACCGAAGCTGGAGAGGATGACCGGGCCGGTGCCGCTGAGCTGCAGCCAGAAGATGCTCTCGCCGGAGAAGAACGACTTGAAACCCTGCCAGCCAAAATTCACGTCCACGCTGCTCTCACATGCGACGAAGGAACCGGACTGCACGATGAGGTTTTCGCCGCGCAGATCGTAGCGCAGCATGTCGCCCGGCAGCGTGGCGGCGAGGAAGACTTCGCCGCCGGCGTGCTCGGCGCTGTAGTGGTTGATGAAGAAGCTCTCGCCCGCGAGCATGCGCTTGATGGCCTTGAGGATGGAGCCGGAGTCGCGCTTGTGCGTGGTGGTGGTGAGCGCGAGCGTGTCGCTCATGGCGATCATCGAGCCGGACTCGGCGGTGAGATGCTCGCCGGGGGAGAGGCAGACGCGCGCGGCGGAATTGCCGGGCCGGTGGAGGAGGTCGATTTGCATACGGTGAAATTAGAGTCGGGGATTCAGCCAGTTCGCCAGCCCGCTCAGGCTGCGCGTTTGAATGACAATCTTTCCGTGCCCCTCGACGCGCGTCACGAAACCCTCGCCGCCGAAGAGGCTGGAGAAAATTCCGCCGGCCAGCTGGAGTTTCAGCTTCATCTGCGGCTCGTAGGCGACGAGATGGCCGGTGTCCACGAGGTATTCGCCCTCCACCTGCCGCTCCAGCAGCTCGCCATACGCGCCATACCAGAGCGTGCCCGTGCCGGTGACCGTGAGCCGGAACAGCCCCTCCGTCTCGAAGCCGCTCACCAGGCCCGCCCACTTCACGCCGAGCTTCAGGCCGGGCGTGGACGCGATGTATGCGCCGGGCTGGAGGCAGAGCGTCTCGCCGTTGAGCCGCACCTCGCGCATGTTGCCCGGCGTGGTCTGCACCAGCGTGACGCGGCGCGGGCCCGGCGTGGTGTTGGTGAACGTGTTGATGAAGAGCGACTCGCCCGCGAGGAATTTCTTGGCCAGGCCGGAGAAGAAACCGCCGTTCAACGACGCCTTCATCCCCAGATCGGCGGCCATGCTGGACATGGCGTCGGACTCGGCGACGACGCTCTCGCCGGGGTCGAGGTCAACGTGCAGGTAGGCGAACGATGGCGCGCCTTCGATGGTGGTTTTCATGCCAATGGGGGAACTGGTTTGGAAACAGACTCGCTGGCCAAGGCTGGAGTTTCCGCCCGCCAAAGGCAAGCCGGCAGGCTCACTTCTACTCTGCAAGGTGTGAGCCGTGATCCTGCCCGTGGGGCGTTCGCGCCGGGCAATCGGGACGCTTGCGGCACGGCCGACCGGAGGTCGGCGCTACGTAGCGCCCGCGTCTCGCGGGCCGTATCGCCGGCGTCCCCGCCGGCCTGTGTGGTCGGCGTCCCCACGCCAAACGCGTTGCGCTTGTGCCCCACCCGGTTCGTCCCCTTCGTCGTCTTTTAATTTGAGTCAACGCGCCGCCCGACTTTCTTCTTCACTCCCGTTCCGCCGCCGGTATTCTCCGCGCCCTATGTCAAAGACGTTCAAGATCGCCGCGCTTGCGGGCGACGGCATCGGCCCCGAAGTCATGCGCGAAGCCATCAAGGTGCTGCGCGCGGTGGAAAAGAAGTTTTCGCTGAGTTTCTCAATCACCGAGGCCCCCGTGGGCTGGGCGGGCATCGACGCCGCCGGCAAGGCGCTGCCGGATGCCACGCTCGCGCTGTGCAAGCAGAGCGACGCCATCCTCTTCGGCTCGGTGGGCCTGCCGGACCGCGACCCGACGATCCCGAAGGAGGAGCGCCCCGAGCGCGCCGCGCTGCTGCGCATCCGCAAGGAGTTCGGCCTCTACGCCAACCTGCGTCCGGTGCAGCTCCCCAAGGCTCTGGCGCACGCCTGCCCGTTGCGCCCGGAACGGCAGGGCGACGGCATCGACATCCTCGTCGTGCGCGAGCTGACGGGCGGCATGTATTTCGGCCAGCCGAAGAAGACGGAGGATTATTTCCACGAGGAGCCGCAGGCGGACGTGGATGCCACGGTCATCATGCGCCGCGCGCAGCGGGCGATCGACACGATGGTTTACACCACGCCGGAGATCGAGCGCATCGCACACGTGGCTTTCAAGGCCGCGTCGCTCCGGCGCAAGAAGGTCACGAGCATCGACAAGGCGAACGTGCTGGAGAACGGCGTGCTCTGGCGCGACGTGGTGACGAAGATTGCGAAGCAGTATCCCGACGTGGCGCTGGAGCACATGTTCGTGGACAACGGCGCGATGCAGTTGATGCTCAGGCCCACGCAGTTCGACGTGATGCTGTGCGAGAACATGTTCGGTGACATTCTCAGCGACGAGGCGGCGGCGCTGGCGGGTTCGCTCGGCATGTTGCCCAGCGCGAGTCTCGGCAAGGCCACCGGTGAACTCACCTTCGGTTTCTTCGAGCCGGCGGGCGGCACCGCGCCGGACATCGCTGGCAAGAACCTCGCAAATCCCATTGCGCAAATCCTCTCCGTCGCACTGATGCTCCGCTACAGCTTCGGATTGAACGACGCGGCCAGCTCCATCGAGGCCGCCGTCGGCAAGGCCATCTCCGCCGGCCTGCGCACCGGCGACATCTACACGCCGGCCGAGGCGAGCGCGAAGAAGGTCGGGACGCGTGAGATGGGCGACGCCATAGCCGCTGCTGTGTAGCCCCCCCCGGGTCAGGCGGGGTTGCGTTCGACGTTGAGCAGGGATTGGGAATCACCTGGCAAAATACGCGTAGTCGTTGCCCGGGGTTTCGCGTTGCATTGAGGTCAGTTCAAAGGGCGCGTCCCTTGGGCTGAAGCAACCGAGTCACCGATCATGCAATTCAAAGTCGATTACCACCAGTCTCCGCTGCTCCTCATCTGGGAAGTGAGCCGCGCCTGCGCGCTTGCCTGCCAGCACTGCCGGGCCTCGGCCATCGACTGGCGTGATCCCGCCGAACTCTCCCTCGACGAGGGACGCAAGCTGATCGACGACGTGGCCGCGATGGGCACGCCGCTGATTGTCTTCACGGGCGGCGACCCTCTTCAGCGCGACGACCTGGAGGACTTGATCGCCCACGCGCATTCGCGGCGGCTCACCGTGGGGACGATTCCCGCTGTCACGCCCCGGCTGACGCGCGAACGCATTTTCTCAATCAAACAGGCCGGTGTTCATCAAATCGCGCTCAGTCTGGACGCGGAAAACGCCGCCAAGCACGATGCCTTCCGGGGAGTCCCGGGCACTTTCGACAAGATGGTCGAGGCGGCAGGCTGGATTCGCGAAGCAGGCGTCAACCTTCAGGTGAACACGGTCTTTGGTTCCTGGAACATTGACGATTTCGACGCGATAGCCGAGCTGGTCCAGAAGCTGGGAGTCGTCTTTTGGGAGGTGTTCTTCCTTGTGCCGACCGGGCGTGGCACGGCGTTGCAAAGCTGTTCCCCGGAGCAGTTCGAGATGTTGTTTGAAAAGCTTTACCAGCTCTCCAGAAGAGTTTCCTTCGTCATCAAGGTGACGGAGGGTCAGCACCTGCGGCGGTTCATGGTGCAGAAGGAGGCGGCGGGCGCCACGGACATTGCGAGGTCGAGGGCCAGGATGATGATGAGCGGCCGGCCGGTGAATTCGGGACACGGTTTCTGCTTCGTCGATCACGTCGGGAATGTGTGTCCGAGCGGTTTTCTGCCTCTGGTGTGCGGCAACGTTCGCGAGAATCCGGTGAGCGAAATCTACCGGACCAGCCCGGTCTTCCGTGAGCTGCGACAATTCAGCCTGCTCAAAGGCAAGTGCGGTGTCTGCGAGTATCGTGACCTTTGCAGCGGCGGATCGCGCGCCCGGGCCTACGGCCTGACCGGGGATTACCTTGCCTCCGAGGCGTTCTGCGTTCACGAGCCGCGAGCGAAGGCAGATCAGCCCCTGATCGCCTGAGCTGGAACGATGCAGTGGGAGCGGCAGGAGCGCGGCATTCATGCCGCAGAAACGTCCGCCACAGCCAGGGCTCGCGTTCGCACCTGCGCCGGCTGCCGCCCGGACCGTCTGGTTAGTTCGCGCGGACGGCCCGGAAGTTCGTCAACCTCCTTTGAATTCCACGTTTCTGCGGCATGAATGCCGCGCTCCTACTGCATCGTTCCGGCTGAGAGCCTGTCTGAGGCCGGCGGATTGCTGACCGAAATTTTTGGTGATCCGGTGTCCGGCCTTGACCCTGTCGCGTGCCCTCTGTTGAACTGCGGACAGCAATTCCAGAGAAAATGTCCACAGGTCTATTAGCCGTTGCGAGCGAGGTCAGCCTCTGGCCGTTGGCAGTCCTCTTGATTTCCGTCGCGTTCGTCGTGGTGCTCATCTCGGTGGTGCGCGCACACGCCTTCCTTGCGCTGATCCTTGCGGCGATTCTTGCCGGCCTGATGGCCGAGCAGCTGCCCGGCGCAAAGGCCCGCGTGCCCAGGCCGGATTCGCCGGTGGTTTCCCCTGACGGACGGCCCCTGCGCAACCACTGGGTCCAGGCCGTGGAGCTGACCAGCATCGAGTTTGGGCGCACGGCCGGCAGCATCGCCATCGTCGTCGGCCTTGCCACGATCATCAGCATGTGCCTGATGGAAAGCGGCGCGGCGGACAAGGTCGTGCGGCGTTTCCTGGCGTTTTTCGGCGAGAAGAACGCGGGCGTGGCATTGCTCCTCAGCACTTACGTGCTCTCGGTCCCCATTTTCTTCGACACCATGTTCATGCTCATGGTCCCGCTGGCGCGTGCATTGCGTTTGCGCACCGGAAAAGACTACCTGCTCTACGTCATGGCGGTCTGCTGCGGCGGAGTCATCACGCATTCGATGACCGTGCCGCATCCCGGCCCCCTGGCGATGGTGGAAAACCTGAAGATTGACGTCGGAATCTCCATTCTGGCGGGCATCGCGGTGGGCCTTTTTCCGCTGGCCGTCGGCTGGTTCGTCTGCAAATGGATCAACAGCCGCATGGAATTGCCGATGCGCGAGACTCCGGGCACCACGCTCGCGGAGCTCCGTTCCATTGTGGACAAGCCGGAGTCCGAGCTGCCCTCGTTCCTCTGGTCCATCACGCCGGTCATCCTGCCCATAGCCCTCATCAGCCTGTCGTCCTTCATGGTCATCGGGAAGGGCAACGACGCCTTCGTGAAGTTCTTCGGCGGGAGGACCTCGTTCGACGCGGTTTTCACCGTCATCGAGTTCATCGGCAACAAAAGCATCGCGCTGCTCATCGGCACGCTGCTCTCGATGTTCGTGCTGGCGCGGCAGAAAGGTTATTCGGTCGCCAGGATTTGCGAGCTGATCGGCCCGCCACTGGAAACCTCGGGCACGATCATCCTGATCACCTCGGCGGGCGGGGCGTTCGGCCTCATGCTGCGCAACGCGGGCGTGGGCGAAGCCATCCAGGCCGCGGCCAGGGGGCACGCCCTGAGCATGATCTGGCTGTCCTACCTCGTCGCCGTCATCATCCGCGTGGCACAGGGTTCCGCCACCGTCGCGATGCTCACAACCAGTGCGATGATGTATCCCATCATCAGCGGCGTGAGCGGGCTGCCCTACGACCCGATTTACATCTTCCTGGCCATAGGCTTCGGCGGTTTCGCGTGCTCGTGGATGAACGACAGCGGGTTCTGGGTCGTGAGCAAGCTCGGCGGCCTGACGGAGATCGAGACGCTCAAGACATGGACGGTGTTGCTCACCGTAAACTCGGTCGTCGGCGTCATCGCCACATGGCTGCTCTCGCTGCTCTTTCCGTTCCCGATGGGCAGGCCGGGGCCGTAGGCCAGTATCCAGTGTTCGGTAACCAGTATTCAGTCATGCCTCGCCATTCGCCACGGAGTCTGAACACTGACCACTGAATACTGAACACTCGTTGCTCATGCGCCTTTCGCCGCTTCTCGCCGCCACGTTCCTCTCCGTCTCCACTCACGCCGCGAACTGGCCGCAGTTCCGCGGTCCCGATGCCGCGAACACCGGCGACGGCAAACCGCCTGTCCACTTCGGGCCCAAGACCAATCTCCTCTGGAGCACCGAACTTCCGCCCGGCCACTCTTCGCCGGTGATCTGGGGCGACCGCCTTTTCCTCACCGGTGTGGACGGTGGGAAGCTCGTCACCCTCGCGCTTGATCGGGCCACCGGGAAAAAGCTCTGGAGCAGTCCCGCGCCCGCCGAAAAACTCGAGGCCACCCACCGCATCAGCAATCCCGCCGCGCCCACAGCCTGCACCGACGGCGAGCATGTCATCGTGTATTTCGGATCCTATGGCTTGCTCGCCTATGACTTCGCGGGAAAGGAGCTGTGGCGGCATCCACTGCCGGTGCCGGTCGTGGAGTTCGGAGCCGGCAGCTCGCCGATTCTTGTTGGCGACCATGTGATCCAGCTCTGCGACAGCGACGTGAACTCATTCCTCGTTGCCGTGGACAAGCGCACGGGCAGGGAGGCATGGCGGACGGCGCGCCCCGGCCATCGACGCGGCTTTGCCACGCCATTTGTCTGGCGTCACGACGGCACGGAGGAACTCATCGTCAACGGCTCGCTGAAGGTTTCCTCCTACGATCCCAGGAACGGCTCGCTCCGCTGGACCTGTCGCGGCATGGCACGCGTGGCCAATGCCTCGCCCGCTGCGGGGGACGGGCTGCTCTTCATCGCGAGCTGGAACATCGGCGGTGATGCGGGGGATCGCCTCACGCTTCCGCCGCACGCCGAGTTTCTGGCCCAGCACGATCTGAACAAGGATGGGAAGCTGACTCTGGCTGAGTTTCCCTCCGGCCCCTTCAGGGATCGTTTCGGCCAGTTCGATCTCAACAAGGACGGCTTCGTGACCAAGGCCGAATACGAGGGCATGGGCGACCAGTTCGCGCAGGCTGAAAACGCCATCTTCGCCGTCAAACCCGGCGGGCACGGGGACATCACCGACACGCACGTCGTGTGGAAGCACAACCGCAGCCTGCCCTACGTCGCCTCGCCACTGTGGTATCAGGGCCGTGTTTACACCGTCCGCAGCGGCGGCATGGCATCCTGCTACGATGCGAAGACAGGCGAGATCATCTACCGCGACGAACGCCTCGGTGCGCTGGGCGACTACTATGCGAGCCTCGCGGCGGCGGATGGGAACGTTTATGCCGTTTCGCAGAAGGGCACCGTGACCATCTTCAGTGGCAGCAACGCCATCGAGGTGCTGGCCCGGAACGAAATGGGCGAAACCGTCATGTCCACTCCGGCGATCGTGGACGGGCGGGTTTTTTTGCGGACGGCGAAACGGCTGATGTGTTTCGGCAGGCGGTGAGTCCGTCTGTCCGCTGGCTGCCAGCCCGCCCTGTTCAGAGGAGTTCGCTGATGGGCGTGCCTTCGCAGACCGGGACAGGGCGTCCGTCGGAGGCCTGGTAGTGCATGTTCTGCGCGTCGTAGCCGAGCGCGGCATACACGGTGGCATGAATGTCCGCAGGGCTGACGGGGCGGTCCTTCGGATGAGCACCGATGGCGTCGGAAGCTCCGACCAGCTGGCCGCCGCGAATGCCGCCGCCGGCGAGCAAAACGCTGTAGCAGCCGGGCCAGTGGTCGCGCCCGACATCGGCGTTGATCTTGGGCGTGCGGCCGAACTCACCCATCCAGACGACGATCGTCGTGTCGAGGAGGCCACGCTCTTCCAGGTCGTCGAGCAGCGCGGCGTAGGCCTGCTCCATGGGCGGGACCAGGCGGTTTTTCAGCGTCGCGAAGTTGTCCTTGTGCGTGTCCCACGTGATGCTCGGGCCGTTCACCGTGGAGACGAACCGTGTGCCCGACTCGATCAGACGGCGGGCCAGCAGGTGAGACTGGCCCCAGCTGTGCCGTCCGTAGCGCTCGCGGACGGACGCGGGTTCCTTGCTGAGATCGAAGGCCTCGGCGGCCTTGCCGGACTGGAGCAGCGAGGCGGCCTGCTGGTTGAAGACGTCCATCTCCGCGACGCTGGGCGAAGCGATCTTGGGCGAGGAGATGGCGAGTTCCTGCAGGAGCCCGAGGCGTTCCTGAAACCGCACCGGGCTCATGCCGGCCTCCAGCGCGAGATTGCGGACCTTGAACCCCGCGGCATTCGGATCGTCGTCCAGCACGAACGGGTCGAAACGCGCGCCCAGGCAGCCGCCGTATTGGCCGGGCGTGATGTAGGCCTTGCTGTCGCAGTGCGGGAAGGGCGTGATGACGTAGGGTGGGACTCCGCTGCTGAAACCGTCACGCTGCGCCAGCCAGCCGATCAACGTGCCGAAGCACGGCAGGTCCGTGCGGCTGGGATTGATGAGCGTGCTGTCAACCGAGTAGGGCCGGCCCACCGTGGCCCAGTGCATGCCGCCGTTGTGGCTGGCGTGCTCATGATGCACCGAGCGGATGAGCGAAACCTTGTCCATCCGTTTCGCCATGCGGGGAAGCAGCTCGGAGATGTGAATGCCAGTGACGTTCGTCTTGATCGGCGAGAACAGGCCGCGAACGTCGTCGGAGGCATTCGGCTTGGGATCCCAGAGATCAATGTGGCTCGGAGCGCCGCCGTTGAAAATCAGGATGACAGACTTGGTTTTCCTGGTCCGCGAAGCCCCGGCCACGGCCGCATGCGCCCAGTCCGCGCACAACGGAAACAGCGCGGCCCCCATCCCTCGAAGGAGACTGCGCCGGGAAAGTCCGTTCGCTGCGAACAGGTTTGTCCCGGGTTGGCGGACGTCAGGCATCGGAGGAAAGACTGATTCCCGGTGCGGTTGCTTCAAGCGAGTTCGGCTGCCAGATGAAGTTGCGGTAGGGCGCGCTGTCCTCAGCGCGCCGGTCGGGTGTCGGCACATCGGACGGCGCGCTGGGGACGGACGCGCCCCACCCGCTTCATACCAATTCCCAGTGCAAGCCGGTGGAATGCGAACCGAACCGCACGCCGCGTGCCTTCTCCCTTCCTCGGAGGAGGGGAGAAGGTGGCCGCAGGCCGGATGAGGGGTGTGGCCACCAACGCC